>CAYPMQ010000005.1:0-29285 GCA_964411625.1 uncultured Ignavibacteriaceae bacterium | reverse complement strand
GAGTGGCCCTGCGATACTCCAGATATCAAACTATCTGAAACAGGGAGAACTATTTAATATCAATATGATTCCAGGAATTGATATCAGAGAAGAACTTTCTAAAATGCGTAAGGAGGGAGAAAACAGCAAAACAGGGAGTTATTTTTCCTCTTTGCTGCCTAAAAGGGTGGTGGGTGAATTGCTCAATATTAATAAAAAGATAAAAAATCTGTCTGACCGGGAAATAGGTATTCTGACTGAATCATTTACCGGACTGAAAATAAAAATGTATGGTACTGAGGGGTTTGATAAGGCTGAAGTTACCTTGGGCGGGGTTGATACAAAACAAATTTCCTCAAAAACATTCGAATCACTGGTGCAGCCGGGATTATATTTTATAGGTGAGGTGCTTGATGTTACGGGCTGGCTGGGAGGTTATAATTTTCAATGGGCATGGTCGTCAGGATACTGCTGTGCTGAATATTTATAACAAAGAGTTAAAATCTGCCATTAACGGTAACTGATATCATCCTGACATTCTTATATTGATTACTGAAATCCATCATTATTCTTTCCCGTCTATTCGGAATTATATGAAAATCTTAATCCTGATGATCGTATTGGTGTAATCACCGATTGTTATGTGTGCACGGAGCAGTACTTCTGAATATTAGTAAATAAAGTCACTTATATGGCTGGAGGGAACTTACAGAGGTCAAAAATGGGTAATTATATGGAGGAAGTGTGGAGTAATCCACATGTAAATAATCTTATAGGTATGTTCAGAATGATGAAAGGTGATAATATTATATTCACTGAACTGATCTATATTGATGAAATTAATGGTAAGACTGCAATGAGACTTAAGCACTTTGATGAAATGCTTGCGGGCAGAGAGGCAGCTGATAAAACTGTTGACTTCCCGTTTATCAGTCAGACTGAAAAAAATAGTATTTTAAGGAATGGTTTATGATGCAACAACACCGGTGAAGTTAAAAGTAACGGTTAGAATGACCCGGAAAAAACGGCGAAGTTACTGAAGAAGAATTTGTTTACGATAAGATAAAATAAAAAAGGCGGTGAAGACCGCCTCAGACTATTTTTTCTCTTCTGTTTTACAGGTGCTTATACCAAGCGGCATGTAGGCAGGACAAACTCCCATAAATGCGGTTGCCAAAGGAACGAGCCCGATTGCTCCGATCCACCATGTTGATGAATATACTGCATAACCTATGAGGCCTAATCCTGCGATAATTCTTACGGCTTTATCGGCAGTACCAACGTTCTTTTTCATGTAACATTCCTCTCTGATTTAATTTACTAATTTACTATCTGTATGATGAGAAAAATTAAATGAAGATTCATAAAAAATGAAAAAATATTAAGATGATTCAGCTAAAAGATATTGAATCGGCTTACATTAAAGCACTTGAGTTTGCCACGGCACATTACGAGAATTTTCCGGTTGTTTCTTTTTTTGCTAAAAGAAACCTTAAAAAACATATTGCGATTATATACTGGTTTGCCAGAACTGCTGATGATATTGCTGATGAGGGGGCGCATGAACCAGGTCAGAGAATTAAAGAGCTTGACCTATTTGAATCTGAATTTAACGCTGCACTTATGGGTGTCTATGCAAATAATTTTCTCTCAGCGCTTCACAACACCATTAATGAGCTTCAGCTTGATCCGGTACTCTTTAATGATCTGATTTCTGCCTTCAGACAGGATATTTACAAAGCAGAATATGCAGATTTTACAGAAGTTGTTGATTACTGCAGACGTTCGGCAAACCCGGTGGGGAGACTTATTCTGCAGCTGTATGGCCACAGAGATGAAAAATTATACACTTTGAGTGACAGTATCTGCACCGCACTCCAGCTTGCCAATTTTTATCAGGATGTTTCTGTTGATATTCTTAAAAATAGATTATATATTCCATTAAATGAATTGCAGAGTTATGGTGTTCAAAAAAAGGACATCTTTGATAAGCAGTTCACTCCTGAATTCAGGAAACTCATGAAGTATCAGGTTGAACGCTGTAAGCATTTATTTTATGACGGAATCAGTTTATGCGATTATCTGAAAGGAATGTTACGATTTCAGATAAAAATGACTATATTTGGAGGAATGAAAATACTATCCCTTATTGAGACTCAGGAATACGATGTTTTATCCAGAAGACCGAAACTGACTAAAACCGATTTTCTTAAATTATTTTTAAAGAGTTTAATATGAGTGAGCTCACTGCTCAGCAGATTTCAAAAGAGAGTAAAAGCAGTTTTTATTATGCTTTTAATCTTCTGCCTGCTCCCAAAAGGGATGCTATGAACGCCGTGTATGCCTTCTGCAGGAAAACAGACGATATTGTTGATGAGGGCACTGAAGCAAGCGAAGTTAAAATGGCAAGACTTACTCTCTGGAGGGAAGAGTTTGAATCAGCTTTCCGTAATGAGTCGCAATACTCTCTTCTTAATAGAACAGCTTCTGTAATCAAACAATTTAATATCCCGACAGATCCTTTTTTTGATCTCATCAGAGGTATGGAGATGGATCTTTTTATAAAGAGATACGAATCTTTTGAAGATCTTTATACATATTGTTACCGGGCTGCTTCAACCGTTGGTTTGATGTGCATAGAAATATTCGGTTATAAACATCAGACAGCGCGTGATTTTGCCATAAACCTTGGAATAGCACTTCAACTCACAAATATTATCCGTGATGTTAACAGAGATGCCAAAAAAGGAAGGATCTATCTCCCGCTTGAAGATTTGAAAAGATTTGATTATTCTGAAGAAGAGCTCCTTACAGGTGTATATAACATCAATTTCATTAATCTGATGGAATTTCAGGCACGCAGGGCAAAAGAGTACTTTGATTCTGCAACAAGAAATCTTAATCTCGATGATAAACGTGCGATGTTTGCAGCCCGTGCCATGCAGCATATCTATTACAGAATGCTCGAAAAAATAATCAGCAAAAATTACGATGTCTTCAATAAGGAAATAAAAGTCAACAAGTTTGAAAAGGTTGGAATAGCACTCGGAGTGTGGGCAAAATACAGTCTTGTCTATAAATGAAAAAAATTCTTGTTGCCGGCGGCGGTTTTGCCGGATTATCAGCTGCGGTTAATCTTGTTCGCTCCGGCCATCATGTCACATTAATTGAATCTTCACGTAAATTCGGCGGCAGGGCATACTCAGCCCCTCTTAAATTCATCCCCGCTCTTAATGAATCTGAAGCAGCTGTCACAGAGGTTGATAATGGTCAGCATTTGCTTATGGGTTGTTATAATTATACTTTATCATTCCTTAAAGAAATAGGCACGTATAATAAACTTATTATTCAGAGCAGACTTTCTGTTGAATATATTGATGAGTCAGGTAAATCACATTTTCTCAGCGAGAGGGAGATGTTTTATCCTGCCGGACTGCTTGCCGGAATTCTGAAATACGATTATCTTTTACTTAATGATAAGCTGAAATTACTCAAATTTCTTAGCATACTGCCGTTTCTCCGTGCAGAGAATTATTCCGCAGTTAGTGTGGAGTATTTACTCAGGAAACACGGACAGACAGGGAAAATTTATTACGGAATGTGGGAGCCGGTTACTATCGGGGCAATGAACTGCCAGCCTCAAAAAGCAAATGCCGGGTTATTCATTGCGATGCTGAAGCAGATATTTCTCAGAGACGGTTTTTCATCCAGGATAGTTGTTCCGGCAGTACCTTTCAGAGAATTATACACTGAAGCTGCAGTAAATTATATAGTAAAAAGGGGTGGTGAAGCTGTAAACAGCGAAGCTTTAAAGGAGCTGGTAATTGATGGCACCTTGCTTAAGGATATTATCACTGAGAAGAGAAAGATATCCGATTTTGATGGACTTATCCTGGCTGTATCTCCTTTTTCACTCTCAAAAATAACCGGAGCAGAAACTCTTTTCCCGGGTGGGTTCCCTGAATTAAGCTATTCATCAATTACAGGAATTCACATTGCTCTTAAAAAACCACAGCCCTCAGAAAGATTTGCCGGTTTAATAAATTCACCTGTGCACTGGGTATTTTATAAAAAAGATCACATATCCTGTATTATCAGCGATTCAAATCACCTGAATGATACAGATTCAGGGGAGATATACAGTATGACGGTAAATGAACTGGAAAAGAGGCATCTTTTCAGGAGGGAGGAATTTACCGGTTATAAGGTCATCAAAGAAAAACGTGCCACTTTCATACCTGATATTTCAAATCTCATTAAAAGACCGTCATCCGTTACCCCTGTTAAAAATATCCTGCTTGCCGGTGATTATACAGAGACAGGGCTGCCGGCAACAATTGAAGGGGCAGTGAAAAGTGGTGTCACCGCTGCAGAGCTTATAATAAGGCGCAGATAATTTGTTGTCACTAAAAATAAAAAAAATGGAATTATTAGTATAACCCGGTTTTCAGAATGAGAATTTTAATTATTTCAGTGAGCATCAAGCCAGTTTTCACCTGAACCTGAATCAACCACAACGGGCACCTCAAGCGGCAATGCACCTTCCATCAGTTTCTTCAATACAGGAGTCAGTGTTTCAAGTTCTTCTCTATGGGCATCAAAGAGAAGTTCATCATGAACCTGGAGTACCATCTTTGTTCTGAACCCGCCATCACTGAGGTACCTGTAAATTTTAATCATTGCCAGTTTGATCATATCTGCCGCGGTTCCCTGAATAGGCATATTAATGGCAGCCCGTTCCTCAAACTGCCTGACTGCAAAATTCTTGCTGTTGATATTCAGCAGATATCTTCTCCTGCCGGTCAGGGTTTCGGCGTAACCTTTGCTGCGTGCATTTTCAACAGATGAATCCATATAAGCTTTAACATTTTTGAAAGTGTTAAAGTAGGTATCAATAATCTCCTTAGCATGAGTCTGAGTGATTCCGAGTCGGGTTTTAAGTCCGAATGCACCTATTCCATATAAAATGCCGAAGTTGACTTCCTTTGCCTTACGCCTCATATCCGGTGTGACCTCTTCCGGCTTAACCATAAATACAAGCGCTGCAGTACTTTTGTGAATATCCTCACCATTTCTGAACGCCTCAATCAGGGCCGGATCACCGCAAATGCTGGCCATGATTCTCAGCTCAATCTGACTGTAATCCATACTGAGGATGGTGTGATTTTTATCCCGCGGAACAAAAGCTTTTCTTATTTCCTTACCCAGTTCTGTTCTGATAGGAATATTCTGAAGGTTAGGTTCTATTGATGAGAGACGGCCCGTTGAAGCAACGGTCTGATTGAATGAAGTATGAACTCTGCCTGTTTCAGGCCTTATCAATTGAGGCAACGCATCCGCATAAGTTGATTTCAGCTTTGATGCCTGCCGGTAATTCAGAATCATCTCCACCACAGGGTGTTCATTTCTAAGGCTCTCCAGGGTTTGTGCATCGGTTGAGAAACCGGTTTTTGTCTTTTTACCCGTCGAGAGATTCAGTTTTTCAAAGAGTATTCTCTGAAGCTGAACAGGGGAGTTGATATTAAACTCCTCACCTGCTTCAATGAAGATATTCCTTGTCATTTCTGTCATAAAGACATCAAGTTCACGGCTCAGAGAATGCAGTATATCCTTATCAATTCTTATTCCCTCCCGTTCCATAGCTTCAAGCACTTCTATCAGAGGAAATTCCACTTCATAAGCCAGACGTTCCAGCTTGTCATTTTTTAATCTTTCAGAAAGCAGTTTGTAGAGTCTGAAGGTGACATCAGCATCTTCAGCCGAATAATCGCTGAGTTTCTCAAGAGGTACGTCAAATATCTTTGAAGGGTCTTTTTTCTCACCTATTAAACTTGACAGGGGAATAGGAGAGTAATTCAGATACTTCCGCGAAACATCATCCATATTATGACGCTGATCGGGGTCAATACAGTATGAGGCAACCATTGTATCAAACCAGAATCCACCTACATTAATGCCTTTGCTCCTCATGATTGCAATGTCATACTTTCCGTTATGACAAATCTTTTTTATACCCTGATTTTCCATCACCGGTTTGAATATTCTTATAAAATCACTCAGGGGTATTCTGTCACTTATCACTTTTGAAAAAAGCGAATCACCGGCGGGCTCAGTATTGAGTGCTGCAAAATACGCCTCGCCTTCATTAAAACAGAAAGATACTCCTGCCAGTTCAGCCATAAAAACATCCAGTGAATCTGTTTCGGTATCGAAAACGAACTCTTTTTGTTCTGAAAGCAATTTTGCGAGGCTTTCAGCAGCAGCAGTATCCCTGATCAGATGGTATTTTACTTTGTCGGCTTTAAATTCTGATTTGTCCCCGGATTGGGCGGCAGAAAGTGTTTTAGCAAAATCGCCTTCTCTACCGAAGATCTGCATAAATTTGGGATAGAGTGACCTGAACTCCATCTCGGTAAAGAACATGCTGAGTCTTTCAGTATCAGGGGGTGTCAGAACCGCCTTTTCAGGGTCAAATTCAACCGGAACCTCAGTGTGAATAGTTGCGAGTTCTTTTGAGAGAAAAGCCATTTCTCTGTTTGCTTCAAGTTTCTGCCTTATTTTACCTTTTTCGGTTACATCACCCAGGTTTTGATAAATGTTTTCAATCGTTCCGTAAGCTACAATAAGCGGAAGGGCAGATTTTTCACCGATGCCGTTTACTCCGGGTATATTGTCTGATGAATCACCGAGAAGAGCCAGGTAATCAATCATTCTCGAAGGTTCAAAACCGTATTTCTCAATAACTCTTTTTACATCGAGCAGTTCAAATTCATCTCCCTGCCTGCCGGGTCTGTAAAGCCTGACATTATCATCCACAAGCTGAACATAGTCTTTATCAGGGGATACCATGTAAACGTCATAACCCTCTTTCCCATACTTTTTAGCGAGTGTACCAACAATATCATCAGCTTCGTAACCGGAAAGCATCAGTGCGGGAATACCGCAAATCTCAAGGAGTTCATCAATTCTGCCAAGCTGAGGAATCATATCCTCGGGCATGGCAGCGCGGTTGGCTTTATAATCGGCAAACTTATCGTGCCTGAGGGTTTTATCTTTGTGATCTTTTGCAACTATCAGATATTCGGGTTTAATCACTTCCATTATTTTTAGAAGCTGTGTTATGAATCCGTAAACCGCAGAAGTCACCTCACCCTTTTTGTTCCGGAGCGGTCTGGAAGAAAACGCGAAGTACGCTTTATAAACGAGCGACATTAAGTCGATTATGACAAGTCTTTTTTCCATGAAATATTTATGCCGTATTTAGATAAGTAAATCACCAAAATGTTATTAATTTTACAACTACTCACTCTTATCAGGTATTTTACCCTGAGCTCTGAGTTTTTTATTTCTGTACTCTGTGTAGAAATAGATCGGGAGACCACCGGCTATAAGTACCACACCCATCATGGCATTTTGTGTATCTGAGATAATGGAATTTACCAAGTAAAGAAATGAGAACACTACAAATAAAATCGGTGTGTATGGATAACCCCAAACTTTATAGGGACGCGGAGTATCCGGCATTTTCTTCCTTAGAATAAATACGCCTGCTGCTCCGAGCATGTAAAAGAGCCATGCAGCAAAGATTACATAGTCTGAAATTGTGTCGAATGATCCGGTAAGTACCAGTACCGCAGACCAGACACCCTGTACCACAAGTGAGATATGCGGAGTCGCAAATTTCGGATGAATTTTACCAAGACTGTGGAAGAACATTCCTGATCTTGCCATGGCAAACTGAACTCTTGCCGTTGCAAGAATACTGCTGTTAAGGGCTCCGAAAGCTGAAATGATAACGGCAATTGAAACTATCGTGCCCCCCATATTACCGAAAATCTTTTCAATAGCAGATTTAGCAACAAGCGGTGAGTTTTTAAGTTCCTCAAAAGGAAGTATATATAAAAAGGCAAGATTTATTATTACATACACTGCTATAACAATGACTGTACCAAGAAACAGTGCCTTAGGTACATTTCTCTGCGGTTCTTTTATTTCTCCCGCAACAAAGGTGACATTATTCCATCCGTCATAAGCCCAGAAAGCACCGCCCATCGCAAGTCCGATAGCAGTAATCAAGCCCATGTCTGCTCCGGGATTAACTGTGAAACCCGAGTAAAGATTTCCACCGTTACCACCGCCGAGAGTAAATATGAGGATAGATAACAGAATTATCGTACCGATCTTGATTATAGTAATTACTGAATTGACAGTGCCGCCAAATACCACACCGATGTAGTTGATACCGGTTATAAATAGCAAACATACAATCGCAATTGATTTTGTACCGAAATCGGCAAAAGGTTTGATCCATCCCACTGCGGGCATGTAAACCTGAAAATTTGAAATTGAATCATTAAGACCCGGTACCTGCAGGAAAGGCTGAAGATATTCTGCAAAAACGTATGCAATTGCCGCCTGTGATCCCGTCTGGATAACTGCAAGGATCGACCATCCGTATATGTAGGCAGTAAAATTTCCGTACATTTTCCGGAAATAAACATACTGTCCGCCGGTGGCATCTATCATTCCGGCGATTTCAGCATTGACAAGCGCACCTATCAGGGTAATAAGACCTGCCACTACCCAGACAATTATCAGCAGTTCAGGCGAGCCCAGCTGACCTGCCATTGTGGCCGGTTTTCTGAAAATACCTGAACCAATCATTGAGCCTGCAACAATCATTACGGCAGCCAATAAGGTTAATCCGCGAACGAGTTGTTTTCCGCTGCTACTGCTCATTAAACAACACCTTAATTAGTGGGGGAGAAGGTTAACAAATCGATTTAAGTTTTCAAAATATGAAATTATTTTTTTATCTGGGGAAAAAAAATCCCGAATTATTAAAAAAGCTTATAGTTATGCGTTACAGTAACAGGAAATTATCAGAATCTGCAGCCCCGGAAAATGCGTACCGCCGATCCGGTTAATCAAAATATTTTCTGCATGTGAACAAACAGTACGGGATTATTAAAATTCTTTTCTGCTGATCTTCCTTCATATTTACATCAGACTTAAAATGTCTTCCTTTTACGAATTAATTGCTTTATTTGAGCAGTGATTCAGCTCCTTAGTCCGGAAGTATCGACCTGATTTTTTAATTTCCGGCTCCGTCTAACTATCGGATTATGAATTAAAACATAATTGTATTATATGAGGTAATCTGATGTTAATGAGTAAATTATACCCGTTCGGATGATAAGCTGAAAATGCCTGCAATCGTAAAAAATGTTTTAATTATTCAGAATAACTGACTATTTTAAGCATTTTATATTGACTATTTTCTAATATTCATTCTAATCCATGAAATTAAAATTACCGGCATTACATTATCAGATTCTCATCTCCCTCATTGCGGGCACACTGATTGGCGTAATCTTTAATGTTAACCCAAACCTGATTAATATCAGCTATAAATCAGCAGGTGAAATAAAAGAGGTTACGGTTGAAGACTGGAATAAAATCTCCCTCCTGACAGTAAGCGGAGGAAGCCGGGATCTAGCCTCTTACGGTAAAGATGACCGTCTCAAACTGATCAAAGATCTGAAGAAATTACCTGCCGGCAGTTACATTGAAATCAGGGCGGAAGGCGGAAAAGAAAACGACAGGGAAATTAAAAAAGAACTGATTATAAGAGATGTTCAGGCGGTCCTGAAACAAAGCACAGTAGCAACCGGAATTAAATGGATTGGTGATATTTTTATCAGGCTGCTTAATATGATTGCTATTCCGCTGGTATTATCTTCTTTGATTGTTGGCGCAGCAAGTCTCGGCGATATTAAAAAGTTTGCAAGAATCGGCACCAAGACACTAGGATTTTATCTCATAACAACAGCGATTGCAGTGATCATCGGTATAACTCTGGCTAATGTAATCCAACCGGGTAAGCAGCTTGATCCCCAGACTGAACAAAACCTTTTGAATGCGTTTTCAGATGAGGGCAAGGAAAAGATGCAGGGAGATGTTCAGATAAATATGCTTGATATGCTGGTTAATATGATACCGAGAAACCCCTTTGCTGCTATCGCAAACGGAGATATGCTGCAGATCGTTTTCTTCTCGATTGTGGTTGGTATGGTTCTTACCATAATAAATAAAGAGAAGTCTGTTACGGTGATAAGATTTTTTGATGCATTCAGTGATCTGATGATAAGGGCAGTGGAGATTATTATGATAATCGCTCCGATAGGTGTGTTTGCCTTGATAGCCTCAACAGTCTCTGAGTTTGGTTTTAATATACTTCAGACCCTTTTCTGGTACGCATTTACAGTGCTTCTGGGATTGTTTCTGCATACATTTGGTGTATATGGTCTTATTGCAAAACTATTCACAAAAACAAAAGTTATTGATTTCTTTAAAGGTATCAGACCGGCGCAATCTATCGGATTCAGTACTAGTTCATCTGCAGCTACACTTCCGGTAAATATGGAAACGTGCCAGGTGAATCTCGGTGTATCAAAGTCAATCACGAGCTTTGTTCTTCCGCTTGGTGCAACAGTGAATATGGATGGCACCGCCTTATATCAGGGCGTGGCTACTATATTTATTGCACAGGTTTTCGGGATTGATCTGACACTTACTCAGCAGATTTCAATAGTGCTTCTTGCAACCCTTGCATCAATAGGAACCGCTCCTGTTCCCGGTGTCGGAATTATAATGCTGATTATAATCCTGAAGTCACTCGGCATACCTGAGATAGGAATCGCCCTGATACTCGGAATTGACAGGATCCTTGATATGTGCAGAACTGTGACCAATGTAACTGGTGATGCTGTGGTTTGTCTCGCAGTTGCTGCAAGTGAAAATGAATTGAATAAACCGGAAATTGAAAAAAAGTAAATATATATTCAACATCAGGAGGATTGATGTCGCAGCAAAAAGAAAGATGGGCATCCCGTATAGGGCTCATTCTGGCGGTGGCTGGTAACGCCGTCGGTTTGGGCAACTTTCTCAGATTCCCGGCCCAGGCAATCGATAATGGCGGCGGAGCATTTATAATTCCGTATCTTATTTCATTTGCACTTATGGGGATACCCCTGTTATGGGTAGAATGGGCAATCGGACGTCATGGCGGTCAGTTTGGCCATCACTCAACTCCGGGTATGCTTGATGTACTCGGTAAATCACCTCTGTTTAAGTATTTCGGAGTTTTCGGAATATTCACCAACCTTGTTGTTGCAGCTTATTACTGTTATATCGAATCCTGGACACTTGGTTATGTCTGGTTCTCGATTACCGGAGTATTCAATGGAATGAGTCCGGATCAGGTGGCTCAGCATTTCAAGAATTATCTTGACTCAGGGCAGGGTAACTTTCTGAATCTCCCTGATACCGCATTTATTTTCTTTGGTATTACCGTCATACTGAACCTGTGGATTCTTTCAAAAGGAATCAGCGCCGGTATTGAAAAAGCAAGCAAAATATTGATGCCTCTGCTTCTTGTGTTCGGAGTTTTTCTCGCTATACGCGCACTTACCCTTACTGAGGGCACCATGGGTGCTCAGCATAACGCTATTGAAGGTCTTAACTTTCTCTGGACTCCTAACTTTAATTCTCTTTTGGATCCCAAAGTCTGGCTTGCAGCGGCAGGGCAGATATTTTTCACATTATCTGTAGGCATGGGCTCTATTCAATGTTATGCGGCATATCTCCGCAAAAAAGATGATATAGCCCTGAATTCAGTTTCTGCAGGATTTACAAATGAATTTGTTGAAGTAATTCTCGGCGGATCTGTTGTTATTCCCATAGCTGTTGCATACCTCGGGCTTGCATCACTTACCTCATTTTCAGGATTCGGAATGAGCTTCATGACTCTGCCAAATCTGTTCCAGTACTGGGGACCTGTTTTCTCCGTAATAGGAGGTGTAGTGTGGTTCGGACTTTTGTTCTTTGCTGGTATAACCAGTTCTCTTGCGATGGGGCAGCCCGTTATGGCTTTCTTCCAGGACTCATTTAATATTCCGAGGAACAAAAGTGTCTGGATCTTTGGTGGTCTGATGGTTTTACTCGCTATACCAACAATAATTCTTTATGATCATGGCGCCTTTGATGAATTTGACTTCTGGGCAGGTACTTTCTCCCTGGTTGTTTTTGCACTTACCGAATCTGTTATCTTTATCTGGATTTTCGGGATTGACAAAGCGTGGGAGGAAATTAACCGTGGTGCCGATATAAAAATTCCGATTTTCTTTAAGTATGTTCTTAAGTACGTTACACCAACATTCATTCTGATTATATTCCTCGGCTCATTGATTTCCCCTGTCAGCGGTGAATGGAGTCAGGCGTTTCACCAGTTGTTCAGCGGAAAAGGCTGGCCTCTCGCTCCTGATAGTGTCATCGGCAAAATATTCCACATCGGGGTTGAAGACCGTGAGAATATCTGGATAACAAATCTCACAAGGATTCTGCTGATGTCTGTTTACTTTTTATTCGGATATCTGACTTATAAAGCCTGGAAACTTAAATTAAAGAAAGACAAATGATATGGGCACGACTGCGTTAATTATGCTTCTTGTAACGTGGAGTATCATAATTTTCTTCACGGCTTATTTCTTTGCCAAGGCACTTAAAAATCAGGGGAGTCACAATAGCGGCGGCTCTGATGATGACGATAACTCATAAGCTTTCTTTGCTGATGTGCAGAATATCAGACGGATTTTATTATCCACGGGTTGCTGAAAAATGATCCCGTAATGAGAAAATCATTATGAAAATGTTTCTGCCTGATTAAACGAAGCATTGATGTCATTGTTGTATTAACTTGAAATCCGGAATGCTGCTGAAGAGTATTCCGGATTTTTTTATGATCAGATAGGGGGGCGGCTGATCTTTCAGCAGCCGGAAAGTAGATTGTTATTTAAGATTCAGAATGTAATTTGAAAAATTATAACCCCACTCATTGAAGGTTATCCTCACAAAACCTTTTCTCTCATCGTAATAAAATATTTTTTCACCGTATTCATTCAGCCCGCCATAAGATCTTCTGATTTTCCAGACATCATAAGCAATGCCGTTAACCACTATCGTTTCTCTGCCTTCCACAGTAAATGAATCAACTATACCGGTAAGAGGATTTTTCCATGTATCACCGGCTCTGAGAGGAAACCTGAAATAATTTCTGTCTTCAGTCAGATTACCGTAAAAGGAAAGAGTATTTATTTCTACTGACAGGTCTATCGTGTCTGTGTAACTCTGTGAATTTAACTCAAGTCTGTAAACAGTAGCTGTACCCGAAAGCCTGACTGATAAAACTTTATGATAAACATTAGTTTTTGCGTTTCCCGCAAGACTGTCAGTTTTTTCATATGTCCGGAGGGTGCCGGGTGAAATATCCATGTATGGAAAGATAGTACCGCGGGGATTAGTGATGCTTTCGCTGCATGAGAGAAAAAGCAGAGAACCTAATAAGGGCAGAATCAAAAAAAATAGTTTTTTCATAATAATCCGTCAAATACCGGAGTTAATCTATCAATAAAAACATCAATTATCAACCTATTATGGAAGGGTGAAAATGTAATAATCAGATATCAAGTATTATGAATCTTATTTCATCATTAAGACTTTACTTTTTAGTATCTTTGGAAAATGAAAGTTCCGAATTTCCATTATTATTAAAAACATTTATGCGGGAGTAGTCAAAATGGCGAATAAACTTGGTATCAGAGGATATGATTACCTTGAGTTTTATGTCGGCACGGCAAAAGTATGGGCTTACTGGTTTCAGAAAGCGCTCAACCTCAAAGTCGTGGCTTATTCCGGGCCAGAAACCGGAGTCAAAGATAAAGTCTCATACCTTCTAGAAAAAAACAACCTCAAAATCTTAGTAACCTCACCTGTAAAACCATCAAATTATGATCTTTACAATTTTATAGTTTCTCATGGTGACGGAGTGAAAAGGTGGAGTCTGAACGTAAACGATGTTGAACAGGCGTATAAGCACGCCATTTCACACGGCGCAGTGCCGGCAGGAGGAATCAGAGAACTTAAAGATTCCAACGGAATTGTGTATGAGGCTTCAATAAAACTTTATGATGATGCTGAAATCACTTTCGTTAACAGAGATGATTACAAAGGTCTTTTCAGACCCGGTTTCGATCTCCCGCGGCTTGATATGCATATTGAAACGGCTGACAGCGGACTTCAGATTGTTGACCACATTGTAGGAAATGTACGTGAAAATGAAATGAATTTCTGGGTTGATTACATGAATGCAGCCCTCAATTTTGAAACTTTTATTGATTTTGGCCCCGGAGATATAGGTACCAAATACTCGGCGCTGTTATCCAAAGTTGTCCGCTCTGAGGATTCTGTTATCAGAAATCCCGTAAATGAGCCCTATCAGGCAGAGAGAAAATCACAGATTCAGGAATATATTGAGGAGTTCTGCGGAACCGGAATTCAACATGTAGCCCTGAGGACAGATAATATTATCGAAACAATTGGCAATCTGAGGAGGAACGGAGTTGAATTTCTGAATGTTCCTGATACATATTATGACCTCATGAAAGAGAAAAATCTTAATATTACCGAAGATCTTGATGAGCTGAAAGAAAATAAAATACTTGTTGATCACGAAGGTAACGGTTATCTGTTGCAGATATTCACCAAGCCTGTGGGAGACAGACCAACCTTCTTCTTTGAAGTGATCCAGCGAAGAGGTGAAAGCCATGGATTCGGAAAAGGAAACTTCCAGGCGTTATTTGAATCTATTGAAAGAGAACAGGCAGCCAGAGGTAATTTATAATTTTTAAGCGAGAGGAATTGTATGCCATATTATGTAAAACTTGGGAAAGTTCCGCCTAAAAGACATATTACTTTTTATAAAGATGACGGTGTTTCCTTATACAGGGAAGAACTTTTCAGTACTAAGGGATTTTCAAGCATTTATTCCAACAAGTATCATATCCATCTGCCAACTGAGGTTGAAAAGATAGATGAGATCAGGATCTTTGATGATAAAATGTGGGAAAATGCCCCTATCATGTACTATCATTTCATGACAGATAAGAAACAGACTCCCGGAAATTTTCTGAGTGCGCGTCAGCTTTTTATGAAGAACGCAAACTGCAGAATCTCTACCGCTCATGTCACAGAGGATTGTGATTTCTTCTATAAGAATTCGCATATGTCTGAACTGGTTTTTGTTCATCACGGAAGCGGAAAACTGCTTTCAGAATACGGCGTTCTTGAATTCCGTAAGTGGGATTATCTTATTATTCCCAAAGGAACAATCTATCAGCTCAAATTTGACAGTTATGATAAAGTCAAACTCTTTATTGTTGAATCGATAACACCTTTTGATATCCCGAAACATTTCAGGAACGAATACGGACAGATGACTGAGGAAGCACCTTACTATGAAAGGGATTTCAGACCGCCTTCACATCTTGATCCTAAAGATGAGTGCGGGGAGTTCCGGATAGTTATGAATCTTGCAGGCAGGCATTTTGAATACAAGGTGCCTCACCATCCTTTTGATGTTGTGGGTTGGGACGGATTTCTTTATCCTTATGCATTCAATATTGCGGATTACGCTCCTAAAGTAGGAAAGCTGCATCTTCCTCCTCCGGTGCATCTTACATTTACAACCGGAAATTTTGTAGTTTGCAGTTTCTGCCCCAGATTATTTGATTTCCACCCGGAGGCTGTTCCTGCACCATATTTCCACTCAAATGTTGACAGTGATGAGGTTCTCTACTATGTAGACGGTGACTTTATGTCTCGTTCAGGTGTGGTGGAAGGTTCGGTAACGCTGCATCCGATGGGTATACCTCACGGGCCTCAGCCGGGAAGAACCGAAGCTTCTATAGGCAAAAAAGAAACTTATGAATACGCAGTGATGGTTGATACCTTTACACCTCTGTATGTTACTGCAAACGTTAAAGAGACCCTGGTTGAGGGCTACGAAAACTCATGGATTTCAAAGTAACATATTGTTTTTATTACTATGATTTTGAATCATATCTGAAAGGGTATACGTGCAGAGTATGCCCTTTTTTATTTTAAGGAGTTAATATGATCCGGATTCCCGAATTTACAAGCAAACTGGTTCCGTATAAAGCCGGCAAGCCGATTGATGAACTTGCAAGAGAGCAGGGTCTGGTTAAAATTGTTAAGCTGGCTTCAAATGAGAATCCATTAGGTCCTTCTCCCCGGGCCGTTGCCGAGATTCAGAAAGCACTTAATGAACTGCACAGGTATTCTGATCCTAAATGTTATATCGTAACAAAAGCTATATCACTGAAATATAACATTGATCAGGACAGGATAATGCCAGCCAGCGGATCAGATGCCCTCATTCAGTACATAATAAGTGCGTTCACTTACGAGGGAGATGAAGTCCTTTCATCAGAGGGTACTTTTATCGGCTGGTATGTTAATGTTAATAAGCTGAACAGAAAATCCGTCACAGTCCCGCTGAAAAATTATGCCTATGATCTTGACGCAATTCTTGCAGCCATCACCCCGGCAACCAGGATTATTTATCTTGCAAATCCGAACAATCCCACCTGTACAGCTTTCTATAAACGTGCTTTCGAGAATTTTCTTGAGTGTGTTCCTGATGACATTCTGATAATCCTTGATGAGGCTTATACACTTTATGCATCGGATTATGAAGATTACCCTAACGGCTTATCATATAATAAAGATAACCTTATTGTTCTGAGAACATTCTCGAAGGATTACGGACTCGCAGGTATAAGACTTGGAGTCTGTTTTGGTCATCCTGAGCTGATCGTAAATCTTTATAAAGCCAAACTTCCATTTGAACCGGGCATGCTCGCTCAAGCCGCTGTTATCGGTGCTCTCAAAGATGATGAGTTTCTTGAAAGTACCAGAAAACTCAACAGAATCTCTCTCAGAAGATTCAGAGATTTCTTTGATCAGGCGGGAATTAAATACACAAATTCAATAGCAAATTTCCTTCTGCTGATATTTCAGGATGAATATACTGCAGTTGAATTCACGGAAGGCTGTATGAATGCCGGCCTGATTCTCAGGCATGTCAAGAGTTTTGGCATACCGAATGCTGTGCGTATTAATTCAGGAACAGAAGAGGAAACTGATTTCGCGATTGAGGTCATTAACAGGGTTTATACCAAAATTAAACATCACAACGAATTAGTCTGTTAGGATAGTAATGAAATTTGTATCATATCTGAGAAATAATTCTGAAAGAGCCGGACTGTTTATTGACGGTCATATTGTTGATCTGGCCGGTTCAGGCAAATCTCTCGATTTAGAACTTCCCGTTACCATGGCTGAACTGCTGGAAGTCTGGGAGGTTTCATTACCAAAATGCAAAAAAATTGAAGAGAAATATAAAGCGGGACAGCTGCCTGCGATAAAAAGAAGTGAGGTTAAACTTCTTTCACCTGTTCCAAAACCCACATCATGCAGAGACGGATATGCATTCAGGCAGCATGTCGAAACGGCGAGAAGGAACAGGGGAGTACCGATGATACCCGAATTTGATCAGTATCCCGTATTTTATTTCACAAATCACAACTCAGTTTTCGGCGAGGGGGATATTATAGTGGAAATGGATCACCTTCAGAAGCTGGATTTTGAACTTGAGTGCGCTGTAGTAATCTCCAAACGAGGGAAAAACATTGAATCAAAGGACGCAGATTCATACATAGCGGGATTCTGTATAATGAATGATCTCTCAGCAAGAACCCTCCAGATGGAAGAGATGCTGCTTAATTTAGGTCCTGCAAAGGGCAAGGATTTTGCAACAACACTCGGTCCCTGGCTCGTTACACCTGATGAGCTTGAACCATATATGACTGAAACCCCTTTCGGAAAGACTTACAATCTTGAAATGAAAGCGTTTCATAACGGAGTGCAGATATCTGAAGGAAATGTTAATCAGATGAACTGGACTTTTGCAGAGATTATTGAGAGAGCCGCCTATGGAGCTGAAATATTTCCGGGAGATGTTATTGGATCCGGTACAGTAGGAACAGGCTGTTATCTTGAATTAAACGGAACACGAACTCTTGAAGCAAAGGCAAAAGGGGAAACTTATGAACCCGTCTGGCTGAAAGAGGGTGATGAAATAAAACTTGAAATAACCGGTCTGGGTGTCCTTACGAATAATATTGTTAAAGCGGAGAAAGACTACAGTATTCTAGCTAAGAAGAAAAAATGATAAGCATGAAAGGGCAGAAAAAATCTGCTCTTTCATATAAATTTGTTAATCTTCCAGTGTTTTATAACCTATAAGGTGATTTACCACCGTGTTGCCCATCTTAAATGGCTCCTCAAGATGGAAAACAAAACCACATTTTTTATACCATTCAAGCGATCTGACATTTTTATTCATAACTCCGAGCCAGACTTCTGCAAATCCCTTTTCTCTTGCCAGATCATAAGCCAGGCTGAGCAGTTTACTTCCTGCATGAAGCCCCTGAAATTCTGGAAGTACATAAAGTGACGATACATAAAATTTATTTTCTGAACGATTAATTCTGCATCTTAATAAGCCGCATTCGGTTTTGTCATATTCGGCAATAAAAAAGTAATTGTCCGGGTCATTGAACATTTTAAGAAGCTGATGCGTGGGGTAGTGGTTATCGAGATACCACAGAATATCTTCAAGCGGGATGAACTCGGAATAAGTATCCAGCCATGTATCACGAAGAATTTCTCTCACAATAAAAGCATCATCAGGTGTGCATTTATGAATTGTAATTTCTGACATATATCACTTCAGTCCGGCAAGATTGATTAATCTGAGAACTTCTTCCTCAGTAATATCAGCTTTTATGTCATCAATTTCCACAAGAATCAGAAATCCGGGTGGATTTTTAAGCTTTTCAACTGCATCAATGACCTTTTGCTGATCGCTTGAAATACGAGCACCCGTTTCAGGATCCCAGTATTCAAGTGTGCTGAGACAGCCGTTTGTGGGGATATTAGGAAAATATGGTTCATCCTTGTAGTAGCTCCTGTCTGTTGTTGAGCCATGGAGAACTATGTCGTACCTGCCGGCTTTTCCTGCATAGAAAGCCTCATAGATGCCCGTGAACTCCCGCCACGATTCGGGCAGAAGAGATGAATACTGATCTTTGGTTACATCCTCATCAGAACTGATGGAGCTGTGAAAAAAAACTTTCTGCTTCACTTCAAATGGAAGGCAGAGCTTTAGTCTCTTCGTGGGACCAATGAATTTATTTTGTGAGTCATACGGTACATTAACAGAATATACACCCTGAGGAGAATTTCCGTTTGTGAGATAACCCGGCAGATTGCTTACGGCACGTGCAAACTGCGGTACCATGAAAACCGATGAATCACTGTTCCTGAGCAGCTTATTATCCTGCAGTTTTATGATCAGTTTACCGTTATAGTTTCTGTTTTTTCGCTGGAGGGAGTAGATGGTTATTTTTGAAGAATCCGGCTGATATTTCAGAAGGTCTTCTACGGGAGGAATATCTGCAGCAGCACCTGTCTGATAAATAAGCATTGTAAGAATCGGATCTTCTTCTGCTTTATTAAATCTAGCATTTACGGCAGCGGTGATATCTTTATGATCAATCTGACCGGCCCGTTTCAGGTAAAGTGCAGCCATTGCAAACAGTTTGCTGTTTGAGGAGTATTCAAAAATAGCTCTTGATTCCGGAATAAGTGAATCGGGGAAGAGTGTGTACCCTGCCTGTAAAGCACTTCTTATAAATCCTGCGCCTCGTGTTGAAAATGAATTGAGCGCAGTTCTGATTTTACTAAGGGTTGAATCAGATGTGTCAAGAATAAGCTGAACGGCCCAGAATGCCTCTTCCCATTTCTCTTCAGTGGAGTTTGAAAGAGGGAGATCAAAATTACCCTTGATTACACGGGTTTTCAGATCTTCGAGAAACTTTTTTTGTTCACTCTCCTTGGTAAAATCAAACATAATTTTATCATTGAATGATTGAGCAGGTATAATAATGGTGAATACCAGCATTAATAAGAAAACTGTTTTAATCATGATTCATTCTTCTTGAATCACAGGCTTGACAAGTACCCGGCTCGCACAAAAGTCCGAATCTGTCTTCCTGCAGATACTTCAGGATTAAAGGAATAAAATTATTAACTCTTATAAGATACATATAATCAGTAATTTCTCTTAGTGATTCATTACCCCCAAGCTCTTTAATCCGGTTATGCGCCCTGTTAAATCCTTTTGAACACCCCGGTATCTGAGTAACTTTATGTAATCCGTCATAACACATTGCAAACGGCAGAATGCCGAGGTGTTTCCATGGATTTATCTGAGTGTATGAATTTTCGGCAATATTCTCAATGTAATGCAGAAGGGTAAGTGACTGAAATGTGCAGCCTGCCAGCAGAACATAAGAATCACTCAAACCTGAAAAATAACCGATAAATGATTCTCTGCCAAGAGGAGATTCAGAATAAGCGTCCATTACATCTCCGGGTATTCTGTTCCCTTTCACCAGAAAAGAATGAGTGGGTGAATGAGTTCTTGTCACTCCCGGAAAATGTCTGAAACGCTCGGTCAGATAACCTGTAAGAGAAGGAGTACTCTCCGGATTAAAAACCACAGAATTATCTGCACCTGCCTTTAAAAACCCATAAGTAAAAGCTGGCATGATAAGTGCCCCATCGTTGCCCGTTACTGATTCAAGTTCTGATATATAAAATTCAGGGTTATTTTCGCCAAATTCAGATTTCAGGAAACTGAATGAAGAATGAACCATTAAAGAACATCCCCGGGCAAGTCCTTCGTCATGCAGAAGGCGGCTCAGTCTTTTATTCTGTTCTTTCATCGGGTTACAGGCATTTTCTCTTGTGAAAACAAAGATAAATAAACAATATGACAATTATAAAAAAGCCGCCCGAAGGCGGCTGTAATTATAATTCGTAAACCACCTTAAGTGTTTTTTCCTTCTTAAAGTCGTCTGTTTTAATCAGGTTTGATGAGTATTCCTTCCCGTTTACATAAACCTTTTTGGGTTTATCAGAGGGAGTCCTGACAATTTCAAGGTGAATCATCTTTCCTCTGAACCTTCTTGTTGCTCTGAGGCCTGACCAGTGCGAAGGTATTTTAGGAGAAATCTCCATACCTTCAAATTTTGGTTTAAAGCCAACTATATGATCAATACCAATTCTGAGCATCCAGACTGCGGTACCCGTAAGCCAGGAATGACTTGCCTGTCCTTCAGTGGGGTGATCAGGACTGGTCACATACTCAGCAAATACATACGGTTCAATCTCATATCTGTCAATCCTTTCGGCAGAATTGATGGGGAGCATACTTGAATAAACATTATATGCAGTATCGGTATCACCGGCTGTAAGTGCTGCCAGAACAAACCATGAAGAGGCATGATTGAATATTGCCCCGTTTTCTTTCTTTCCCGGAACGCATCTGCTAATGAGTCCTGTATTATCTTCAACCTTTGTGTATGACGGCCAGCAGATCTGAACGCCGTTTGACCTTACAAGATACTTCTTGAGTGATTCAATACATTTCCGAGCTCTATCCTCAGGTGCCATTCCTGAAATAACAGCCCAGGTCTGAGAATTGATAAATATCTTACCCTGTTTAGCTTTATGTGTTCCGAGCGGTTCCATATTATCCTTAAAAGCGCGTATATACCACTCGCCATCCCATGCGATTTCATTAACTGTCTTCGTAAGCTGGTCAAGATAGGTTTCCCAGCGTTTTTTGGTCTTTGTATCATTGCGAAGATCCAGCAGAGGAAATGTTTTCTGTATAACATAACCAAGGAAAAATGCACCCCAGATTGTTTCTCCTTTCCCTTTAGGACCGACCTTGTCAAGAGTGTCGTTCCAGTCTCCGTTCATTATTTTGGGAATTCCTCTCTCACTCACTGCTGAAATACAAAAATCAATCGCCTTGCAGAGATGCTGATAAACCGTTCCTTCACCTTCGTCATAGAACTTAACCTTTTCTTCGAGAAGTGAAAAATCTGCTGTCTCATTCAGGTATTCCATTATACCAAAGGGTACCCATAGGGGAGTATCAGAATGATTTGTTTTTTCACCCCATTCTGTGATCTTGAAGAAGTTATGAAGTGTTGATCCGTCATTAAACTGATATTTAAGAGCATTAAGAAATCTGTCTCTGACTCTGGCAGGATTTGACATCACCATACCGAGGATATCCTGGAACTGATCCCTGATTCCGTTGCCAAAAAGCAGACCGCCATGATAATAACCGCTGTTTCTTGCCATATCAAAAGTTACTGCTGCCTGATACTGATTCCAGACATTAAGCATTGTGTTAAATTTATGATCAGGTGATATCACATTAAACACGCTGAGGTAATTATCCCAGAACTTCCTGAGATCGGCAAACTTTTTGTCAATATTCTCAGTATTCTTGAGTGAATCCCATTTAAGGGCTTTGTATTTGGTATTTTTGTTTTCGTCATCTTTGGGAGTAACTCCCATGATGAAAGCAAAATGAATTTCTTCGCCGGGTTTAAGTGTGATTTTTGACTGGAGAGCTGCAACAGGATCACCGGCGGTTATCTCCGTATTCTTCATTTTTCCGGTTTCCACCGATTCAGGATTTGCCTCCGAGCGCCATCTGCCTATGAAGTTATCAAGGCTGCCGTCAAATCCGGTCACAGGCAGTGTGGTTGTAAAAAGCAGATGATATTTCCAGTCAAGGTTGGGCTGTTCAACTGATACTTTTTTGTTTAGTACCCAATACCTTCTGGTGCAGACAAGTGTTTCCTTTTTTCCGTCAAAATGAATATCAGTGAAGTGTTTGTCATTTGGCTGATTTATAATGTCATTAAGTGCATTTCCCATCATCAGCTCGCTGAAACCGTAAATCTCGAGTGACTTTACTTCAGCTGATTCGTTTTTAACGGAGCATCTCCAGATTTCACAATCAGTGTCAAGAGGAACAAAATACAGAATTGAAGCGCTTAAGCCGAGAAATTTGGTTGAGATTTTGGTGTAACCCTGTCCGTGTCTGCATTCGTAAGAATCGTAATGAGCATCAATTGTGGGAGCCCAGCTTAATGATCTGTACTGACCCGTCTGAGCGTCCTTAACCATAACATATCGGCCGGGTCTGTCCCAGGGGAGGCAGTTGTATCTCATTCTGGTCAGGCGGTTATCTCTGGGTGTATCAAGAAAGCTGAATCCTCCTCCCGTATGAGAAATCAGGCCGGCATAGTTCCCGTTCCAGATATAATTAAACCATGGTCTGGGAGTACGGGGATCGGTAATAATGTACTCTCTCCCATCGGATGAAAAACCGCCATATTTATTTTCAAACATCTGTTTTCCTTTTATTTAAAGCTTATTAAATAAGTAAAAATCTTCTTTGCAGGGATCTCAATGTCTATTGAGTATCCCGGATTGATCTCTTCCTTCAGAGTCTCCTCAAGATTGCTTCTGAATATCCTTTCAGCTTCCATTCCGAAATTAATTTTTGAGCTGATTACTGATGTGGTTGGATTATAAACCCTGAGTGCATACTGCTCAGCTGTGAACTGCTCAGCTTTTTTAAAAGCGCTGAAAATTAAATTGCTGTCTTCCACCGAGATAAATGATTTTGATACAGGAAGCTCTCCATGCGTTCTTCCAGACTGAATAACAGACAGAGGAAGATTATACTCAAGTGCTTCACGGTAAACGTTATCGGCTGACCATTCACCCGAATAGGGATAAACCGACATTTCATACTCTGATTTCCCGAGCATCTGAGCACCCTTCTGAAATGAATAGTCTTCCTTACTGCTGGGATAAATGATATAATTGAATGTCCTGAATAAGGTAATTGCAATAGTTCTGTCATCATCATCGGTAACCTCGTATTCTTTGAGTCCCTTTACGATAACTGCGAGACCGTTTTCGCCATCCTCAACCGCAGCAAAATGGTGCATCGGATAATCATGCATTGGTTTTTCAACCCAGCCTTCCGCATTAATTCTTTCAACGGGTCTCTGAACAACATCAAACTGACCTTCACCAAAATGATGTGAAGCTTTAAGTTTTGTAGGGAAAAGTATCCTGAGTCTGTGCGCTTCAGCTTTGTTGTTTACTTCCACCCTGATATCAACTCTTTTTGAGTCTTTTCTAAGTGTCAGATATAATCTGATTTTGATCCTGATTAGTTTAGGTCTCTTCTGCAGTCTTTCGGCAAGATTTTCAGGGATGATTATTTCATGACTGATTTTGACAACAGCATGAAGAGCATCATTCTCCACAATTTTTATCTTTGGTAAAGCTTTCAGTGTATCAATGAACGGTGCGGTGGGTGTGAGTACCCATGCATGTCCGGAATCGCCCTCATCATAGAAATGGCCGAGTTTATTGTAAACCTTCCCGTTCCTCTTATTCTTAAGATTAAAAGTGCCGTTCTTGTTTATTACAACTTTCAGAAACTCATTTTCAAGATTAATCTTATCATCTTTTTTGAAAGCAATTTTATCATTGTTTTCTCTGATCTTATTAACAGGTTTAACCTGGAAAACTTTGTATCCGACTGCGGGAACATTAGCTGCAAGGAACATAACCTTGTAACGCTGCATGTCAAAATACATAGGTCTGTTTATCATCTGTTCAAGAACAGGCTGATGTGCGTAACTTTCAAGAATGATTGAAGGAACTTCCTTACCTGAAGGGTCAATAAGTTTTATTCTGCCCTTATCCATTTCAAGAGGTACATCAACAAAAGCAGTAATATACTCTGATCGCTGATATGTTGTGGGGTTGATGGCGGTAACATAAACGGGGAATTCTGATTTACCGTCAAATCCTTTCTCAGGCATGTTTATGTTTTTAAGAATATGTTTTCCGGCCCGTTCAAACACACCTTTTGCAATCTCAATAACCTGTCTGTATCTCCACATCATATCATCATGTATCTCATCAAGGCTGCATCCTCCGATGGAATCATGAGCAGAATTCTGAACAAGGTAATTCCATGCTATATCAATATAGTTTGTACGGGTATCAAGACCGAGAAGTCCTGCGAAATTGTAAAACGGTTCTGCATAGAACTGCAGCAGATTTTCTGCTTCGAAATTTTTCTGTTTGAGATACATTCTTGCAGAGGTTGTGTAACCATAAAGATTACCGCTTCTCAGATCATACTGAGCGCTTCTTCTTTCACCGGTAACAAGAGGCAGCTCATCTTTTTTAGCATCCTTTTCAAGCGCGGCCGCGTATTCTTCAAGAGTACTGTGCTTCAGCTGAATCCCGGGGAATTCCTCACGGATATCTTTAAGAATTTTTACTGTATCAATATTTGGTCCGCTGGAATCATGACCTTCCATCCAGATAACATGAGGGGTGGTGAAGTCATCTGCCTGCATACCGACGATTTTTTCGACAGAACCTTTAATATTCTCCTTAAAGTAGGTTTGCTTATATTCAATCATGAAAAAATCTTCATCATTCATACGTTCATCAGCAAAGTGGAAAGGTATGCCACCTTCATTCCACTTATATGCAATATCATAGGGAGTCTGATTGAAAAGTACCGGACGGTAAATCAGGAAATAGAAATTATAACGGGGCATAGTTGAAAAACGCGTGCTTAATGCTTTTGTACCATCGGTGCCTTCCCACATGAATTCTGCGTTATGTGAATCCAGTGAATTTACGCCGCGATAAAACATTATCAGGTTTATACCAAACTCCCGGTAAAGCTGAGGAAGCTGCGAAATCTGGCCCCATGAAAAAGGGGAATAACCAATTTTTGAAACCCCTCCGTATTCTCTGCAGATCCTGTGGCCAAGCAGGAGGTTTCTGATAAGATTTTCACCGCCTACCTGAAATTCTTCGGGAAGGATGTACCAGGGTCCTATGAGCAGCCTGTTTTCTTTTACAAGTTTTACGAGAAGTTCTGTTTTATGAGGTCTTATTTCGAGATAATCCCTGAGAACTATTGACTGGGAATCGAGGTGAAATGCCCTGTATTCCGGCTCTTTTTCGAGTATATCCAGAACACTGTCGATCGTATCAACAAGCATCTGTCTGTTGCGCTGGAAGGGGAATCTCCACTCCCTGTCCCAGTGAGTATTAGAAATTACATGAAATATTTTATCTGTTCTGATATCTGAACTCATGATTCACTTTCAACTATTCATAAATAAACCTTTTTCGACAACAACCTCGGGCAGACCGCCTTTGGCAATGTAAGAAGCGGCGCTGAGATCATGTCCTGCCGTCTGGGCAAACGGAACAGCAACACAGCAGCTTATTCCGGCGGCTCTTATTGCTATTGTGCCGCTTTCGCTGTCTTCAAAACCTATGACCTTATCAAAATCCGTTTTAGGTAAGTCAAGTCTGTGAAGTGCAATGCAGTAAAGATCTCTGTGGGGCTTCAGCCTGATTTCGCTGGAATCTGATGCTGTGATCACGGCGTCATAGTATTTACTGAAACTGCTGAATTTATCCATAAGATTAATTTTTTCATCTTCAGTTGCTGCCCATCCTGTAACCTCATTGAGGATGTGTCTGAATACCTCACGAAGAACAATTTCGGCTTCATATCTGATAGAAGATGTTACAACCGCTATCTTAACAGGATTATTTCTGAAGTAATTAACAAGACGGGTCAGTTCTGAATTTGCCAGTGTAAATTTTTCGCCGCTGAGAGCGGGGTAGTATTTTCTGAGAAAACCTTCGGTTACAGGTTTGCTTTCTGCAGGAATAAGTCCTTTAACCATGGCCAGAAAAAATGCTGTGCCGTTCATAGGCTCAATAAGTTCTTTGCCGGGATCAACTACGAATTCTTCTTTTCTGCCCTCAATCATGTTTTCATTTATCAGCCTTAGAATGTAATGGTACCGCTGGTAATAAATGGTTATCGCTGCCCTTACTATGTTTTTGAATTCCGCAAAATCCGTTCTTGCAGAGAAGTCATCATAAAAAGAATTGACCTCAGAAATTTCCTGAGAATCATCATATATGGCATCGGATATAACAGGAAGTATTCTCTCACAGAATTCGCTGTAGAAACCGAATGCTTTCAGATCAGATTCGACTTCTTCCTTTCTGGATTTATCATCACCGACCTGCAGGGTCCATTTTGCGGTTCTGATAAAAGATTTGAAAACATACTCGGGAATAATTGTATCCTGATATGTTTTTATCAGATATTCGATATGTTTTGTAGTGCTGTTACCTATTACGTTTGGGAAGTCTTTTTCATGATCAAGTCCGTGCCAGACATTCTTATCATAGCGCCCTGAAATTCTCCTTACCATATATTCCAGAGAGTGGAGACACAGTTCTTCAGTTGTTGTTGTGGTTCCGTCCATATCCATAACAATGCCCTTAATGTCGGGAATGGATCCTTTCAGTTTAGGCGCAAGAGGATAAATTTCAAACTCAGGATGCACATATACAGGGTTCTTTACAATAACAAATTCTTCGCTCAACCCTGTTAAAAGCGAAGCTGCTTCATTTTTCGAAACAAATTTTTTCAATACTTACTCTTCATTGGTTTTTTATTTAATGGTTATTTCACAAGCATCTTTACGCCCGCGTCAAGGATTTGCCTGACTTCTTCATCATTTTCTCCTTCAGCATAAAATCTGATGAGAGGTTCGGTTTCCGATGACCTTATCAGCAGCCAACGCGGATCACCTTCAAGATAAAATTTAATCCCGTTTATGACACCTTTTGCCGTGTAATATTCTGACACACCTCTCACGGCATAATTACCAATTTTCTCCGGAAGAGCATCAGAAAGACCGGGGAGAAGGGAAATGCGGTCATCTTTATCATAATGAAGGTCTATTCTGTCATAATGAATAAGACCGAATCTTTTTCTGAATTCTGCCACATATTCACTTAGTTTTCTGTATGGTGAATCTGCAAGCAGTTCCATCATTATAAGTGCGAACAGAATACCGTCTCTTTCGGGAATGTGGGCTGCTATTCCGAATCCGCCTGATTCCTCAAAACCGATTGTTGCATTACCTTTTATCATCTCTTCACAAATATATTTGAACCCAACCTGTACATCAATGATTTTAGTGCCGGCTGATTCAAGCTTACGCAGTTTATCAGTTACGGAAGAAGTTTTTACAATGTTGCCCTTATATTCATCACGTGAAGAAAGATATTCTGACAGTATCAGGATTGTTTCCTGCGCGCTAAGCCATTCTCCGTTATCAAGCAGAAATGCAACACGGTCTGCATCACCATCCGTTGCAATGCCAAATGAAAAATCACCGGATTTTAATTCTTCTGAAAGAGGGCGGAGATTTTTAGCAATTGGTTCCGGATACCTGCCGTAAAACTGATTGTCGGGTTCTCCGAATATCGTTTTTGAGTATATACCGTTTGCAAAAAGGAGATTTTCAAGAATTTTCCCGCCTGCTCCTCCCATAGAGTCAATCAGAACCTGAATCTTTTTCTTTTTGATCCCTCTGAAGTCTATTCTGCTTTCAAGGTCTTTGTAATAATCATCAAGCAGACTCAGAGTATGAAAATGGTCATCTGTCTGCACAAGATTCTGATTCAGGAATTTCTCAACTTCATTAGTGACTTCTGAAAGGAAAGGTCCGCCGTAAGCACCTTTGAATTTGATACCGCTGTACTCGGGAGGGTTATGACTTGCGGTAATCATGACTCCGGCATCAAGGTGGTTTGCCTTGATGTAGTATGAAACCACGGGGGTAGGCACAACGGAGTTACTGAGAAAAACTTTTATATTATTACCGCTTATAACACGGGCGAAAAGTTTTGCAAAAACATCGGAGTTTTTTCTTCCGTCATAACCAATGACTACTCTAGGTGAGATCAGGTGATGAATGTTGGAAAGAAGATAGTCAGCAAATGCCTGTGCAACAGTTGCAACAGACTTACTGTTTACCTCAGTATCAAGTAATCCGCGCCAGCCATCGGTACCGAATTTAATATCAAACATTGACATAATAACCGCTAATAATTAGTTATGATTTAGTGCCCTTTTTATTGCATCGGCATACCATGACGTCACAACCCTTGGTCTGGTTATTGCAGTACCTGCAACGATTGCCCATGCCCCGTATTTCATCATTATTGCTGCATTTTCAGGTGTATTGATTCTTCCTTCGGCAATTACGGGTACTTTAAGTTTTTTCGTCAGTGATTTTACGAGATTATAATCAGGCAGTTTGGAATCTGTAAGTGTGTAAGGTGTATATCCGCTCAGAGTGGTTGATATACAATCAGCGCCGGCCAGTTCGCAGGCAAGCGCTTCTTCTGCGGTTGATATATCAGCCATTACTGTACAGTTAAATCTCTTTTTCACTTCGGAAATAAAATCGGGACCGTTTAAGTTTTCTCTCTCCCTGAATGTTCCGTCAATAGCTATC
>CAYPMQ010000004.1:0-29676 GCA_964411625.1 uncultured Ignavibacteriaceae bacterium | reverse complement strand
CAATAGGATACCTTACAGCTCAGTTTATAAACGACAGATATAAAACCAAATTGATTGAAGAAGCGGCTGCTCCCCCACCTCCGCTCTTCAGAATTTCGATCCCGATTAACTGATAACTCAGAGGATGAAAAAATTTAACATAATGACTGACTTTGGGTATATTCCTGAAGTCAGATCTTTTCTTACCGGCCTTTCTGACAATACCGAGAAAGTTTTTGAGGTAACCGGAGTAAGCGGATCTTCTAATGCCCTTCTTGCCGGTTCTCTTATCAGCAAATATGACAAGGTTCTTTTTTTATTTGAAAAACAGATAACGGTCAATGAATTTTCTGTTGAGCTCTCTCTTCTTTACCCCGACAAAAAAATTATCCGGATTGATTTGTTTACAGTGACCTCAATTCAGGAAAAAATAAGCGAAATCCTGAAAAGCGAAGAGGCGCTGATCGTATCAACATACAGGATCCTTACGGTAAAACTTCCGCCAAGAAAACAGGTCGAACAAAATCTGTATTCTATCAGAATGGGAGCAAACATTGATTACAATTACCTTACTGATCTGCTCGATAAATTTGAATACAGATCAGAAAAATATGTGGCAGAGAGAGGAACTTATGCAGTAAGAGGGTCAATTATTGACCTCTGGTCATACAGTGAAAATAATCCCGTAAGAATTGAGTTTGACGGTGATTTCGTGGAATCACTAAGGGTGTTTGATCCCGAAAGTCAGCGCTCCGTAGAAAAAATTGATACTTCGGTAATTTCCGAAAATATGGAGAAAATGTTCCTGGATGAAAAGCCGGAGAAATCCGACATTTTCGAATATATAGACGAGCTTCTCACAGTAGCTTATAAACATGAGTTTGACAGTTCTCTGACCGAATACGTACTCCCCGAAAAAGAAGAGGTGATTAAGGATGAGGGAACTGCCGACGAGAATATTTACCTTGATGAATTCCCGGAGGAGGATGATAATCTCAACGGAGATGATACAGAAGGCAGGGTCTCTGATCAGAAGCTGATCAATTACATGTTATCGAGAACAAACTGCCGCTGGATACTTATCAGTGAAATAAGTGATCCGCGGATAAAATATGACCTCGGTTTCTCTTCAGCTCCCTCCATTAATTCAAGTTATGAAATATTGTTTACTTCGGCAAAAGAGTTTATAGATAAAAAGTTCAAAATAATTATAACTTCGGAAAATGACATTCAGACCGGCCGCCTCAGAGATCTTTTTACAGAAATCAGGCATGAACTTGCTGATCATGTGACAGACGGGACGATTCATTTTGAAACTCTCCCGCTGAAATCAGGCTTTGTTTCAAAATCAGAAAAACTGCTTTTCCTTACAGATTACCAGATATTCGGCAAACCATACAGAACTAAAATTCCGAATATCAAAAACCGGAAGAAATCGAGAAAAAAAGAATTTTTATCAATCACTCCGGGTGACTTTGTTGTCCATGAGGAATATGGTATAGCAAAATATGCCGGACTGAGCCAGATAAAAATCGGTGAGGCTGAGCAGGAGACGATGAAGCTGATTTTTAACGAGGGCGGAATAGTTTATGTCAATCTTAATTATCTGCATCTTGTTAAAAAATATTCTTCAAAAGAAGGAGCACTGCCTTCCCTTTCAACACTCGGCTCAAATGCGTGGCTGAATGCCAAAGCAAGAACAAAGAAAAAAATCAAGGAACTTGCCCGCGATCTCATAGAGCTTTATGCCAGAAGAAAATCGGCAAAAGGATTTCAGTTCAGCACAGACACTGTATGGCAGAAAGAACTTGAAGCAAGTTTCATTTACGAAGACACTCCGGATCAGGTTAAAGTAGTTGCCGAGGTTAAAGAAGATATGGAATCCGTCAGCCCGATGGACAGGCTTGTCTGCGGTGATGTCGGATTCGGAAAAACTGAAATTGCCGTAAGAGCTGCCTTTAAAGCAATTCAGGATGGAAAACAGGTAGCCGTTCTGGTACCCACAACAATTCTCGCAGAACAGCACTATAATACTTTCAGGGACAGACTTTCTCAGTTTCCTGCAAGGGTTGAATGTCTTTCACGATTCCAGTCTAAACTGAAACAGAAAGAAGTCATTGAGGGAGTAAGGGAAAACAAGGTAGACGTTGTTGTGGGCACACACAGGATTCTCTCAAAAGATGTTGAATTTTATGACCTGGGACTTCTTATTATAGATGAAGAGCACAGATTTGGTGTAAAGGCAAAAGAGAACCTTAAGGCTAAGAAGCTTAATGTGGACACACTGACACTAACTGCAACACCCATACCGAGAACATTAAACTTTTCACTCCACGGGGCTCGTGATCTTTCGATAATAGGCACCCCTCCTCCGAACAGGCAGCCTATTCACTCAAAAGTTGCAGTGTTTGATATAAATAAAATAAAAGAGTGGATTCACTTTGAAATGAAGAGGAACGGTCAGATATATATCGTTCATGACCGGATTCAGTCCATTTACAAATTTGCCGATTATCTGAAAAAACACATACCGGGAATTCAGATGGGCATTGCGCACGGACAGATGAAACCGCTCGAACTTGAAGAAGTTATTCACGGGTTTCTTAACAGAAAATATGATATCCTTCTTTCAACCAAGATTATAGAATCAGGAATTGATATTCCGAACGTAAACACAATTATTGTTAACCGGGCAGACAGATTCGGACTTGCAGAACTTCATCAGCTCAGAGGAAGAGTCGGAAGATCAGACAGGCAGGCTTATGCATATTTCCTTGTACCAACATTCAGCGGACTTCAGAAAAAGACCCTTGAACGCCTTAAAGTAATTGAGGAATTCACAGACCTTGGATCAGGATTCAGCATTGCAATGCGTGATCTGGAAATAAGGGGAGCAGGAAATCTTCTCGGAACCGAACAGAGCGGATTCATTAATGAAGTCGGTTTTGATATGTACATGAAACTTGTGAACGAAGCAGTAGAAGAGCTGAAATATCAGGAGTTTTATGATCTGTTCAAGGACAAGCCAAAACAGAAACAAAAAACCGATCCATCAATTGACACATATTTTGATATCGGTATTCCTTCCTCTTACATGCCCGAGCAGACAGACAGGCTCAGTTTTTACACTTCCCTTCTGAGCCTGAATAACCTTAATGAACTTGAAGATATAAAAGAAGAGCTTACTGACAGATTTGGACCAATGCCCGCAAATTTGAGAAGGCTGATGGGTGTGTCGGTAATTAAATTCAACGCATCAGAGCTGCAGCTTGAAAGAGTTATTCTCCGGCGTAACGAAATAATTATAGTTCTCCCTTCAGCTGATAAGGAAGAGTTTTACAAATTTGATTTCCCCATAATAATGAAACACATTATGGAGCATCATAACAATACCGTAAAACTTAAACAGGAAAAGGAGTCTGTAAAGCTGCTCATAAGCAGTAAATTTGACTCACCCGAAAAAATAATTGAATATGTTACCCGATTTATAGCGGAACTATCAGACCTGATAGCGCTCAGGAATAAAAAAGTTAAAGAGGCCGCAGAGATTTAACTCTGCGGGCTGCTTTTTTTCTTAAGGGGAATCACTAAAACAGCTACAATAAATGCGCCGTAGAAAGTTGAAAAGTAAGGATTACTCTGTATGGCACAGGATCCGTTATAACAGCCAACAAAGTAATAATAAGCATATCCGGCTGTACCTCCTGCAAAAATTGCAAGAGTTCTTAGTAAATTTTTTGCGGTTATATATTTTCTCATTTATACCATTAAATTCTTTATTGTTGGTTAGATGAGATTTAATTATTTTAGATTCATTAATACTGATTTAAAGACTTGACTATTAACTATAAATTCTGAAACTTAAAACCCCTCAAAATAATCTTTTGGAGACTTGATGTTCATTAAGAACAGTAAAAAAGTTCTGTTAATTTTAAGCCTTCTGTTTGCTTTTCCAATGCAGGCACAGACAGTCATCGGAAAATATGCCGGTGAATTTATGGCAATAGGTGTAGGCGGAAGACCCCTTGGAATGGGCGGCGCTTTTGTTGCCGTTGCCAATGATATAACTGCCGGATATTACAATCCCGCTGGTCTTGCACACATCAACTACCCTCAGCTTTCACTTATGCACGATGAACGTTACGGAAACCTCGTTAATTATAACTACGGTGCAGTGGCGATTCCCTATGGAAAGGATTTCTCATTTGGCGTCAGTGCGGTAAGGCTTGCCGTTGACGGAATAAAAGACACAAGAAATGCATTGTACGATGCAAACGGTGACGGGATACTTGATATAAATAAAGATGACAGACTTGATTATTCAAAAATCTCCGAATTCAGCAATCAGGACTGGGCTATTTACCTTACAGGCGCTAAAAGAATCAGCGATGAACTATATGTGGGTGTTAACCTTAAAGTCGTGAAACGAGATATTGCCGAGTTCAGCGCCACGGGATTCGGTTTTGATGTGGGTGCAATTTACATGCCGATGGAAAACCTCTATCTGGGTGCAAATCTGCAGGATGCAACTACCACCTTAGTTGCATGGAGTACAGGAAGAAATGAGCTGGTAAGCCCCACGGCAAAAATAGGTGCCGCTTATAAACTGAACGTTCCCGGCGGAATTCTTATGCCCTCAGTTGATCTTGATATTAGATTTGAAGGCAGAAATTTTGCTTCTCAGTTTAATCTGGGTCCCGTGAGTATCGATCCCCATGCCGGTTTTGAATATTCTTTCCAAAACCTCTTCATGATCAGAGCCGGATATAATGACGTACGTCAGTTCACTATAGGTGCCGGAATTAAACTCCCAAAACTTAATATTGACTACTCTTTTGCCAGATTCAATATGTCAGAAAACGAAAGGCTGCCTGACAGCCATCGTATCTCACTGATTCTGACGCTTGAAGAACCAAAATTCATGAGATAATAAAAACCCCGGTAACGCCGGGGTTTTTTACTTTAAACACTTCTCTGCATTTTATCAGCTATTTAATTCCTGCTGCCCTCTCCGCCTGATTTATATGACGGGTACTGTGATATGCAAGCATCAGAAGTGTATCCGCAAGTGATATTTTAATAAGGGATGTTATGCTCAGAGGAACTTTAATCCCGTTCAGATCAAGGTTCTGTGCGGCCTCAGCTATACTGAGAATTTTTTTATTATCCTCTAGCATCCTTTTAACAACATCCTTCTTAAGCGAACTCTTTGCGGGATCCATAAATCCCGGAGCTTTTCCTTTTTTCACATTTTCAGGATTTACCATAGATACCAGAATTTTTCCCGTCAATGTTGGCTTGTAATCTGAGTCTTTTCGTTTTTTATCCCGGTTTTGATCGGTGATACCGGGAAAATACTTCAGATAAAATTCATTTGAGACTATCAGATGTTTAAAACACTCTGCTGCGCTCCAGCTCTTTGACGATGCTTTTTTATTAAGATTTTCATCATCAAGAACCGCAAATTTATCTTCAAGGCGCTTTATATTGTTTTCGGTATGTTTTTTTACTTCAGCTAAAAGTTGGTCAAGATTCATTTTGTAATCCGATATTTGTTTTTCATGCATCCTTTATTAATAGTGCAAGGGTAAATTTTTATAATTAAGCTGAAACTTATATCCGTTATGCTACTGCTATGCCCTGCATTTTATCTGGGCTCTTAATTTAATCCCATTATAATTAATTACAAAGTAATTAAATTTAATTTGAATATAAAAATTTTTAACGGAATACTCAGAAAATGAAAAAATCAGTTCTGCTCCTTACGGTGGTAATAATTCTCCTGCCGGCAATATTTTTAATCAGAAAACCTGACAAAGGAAAACCTATAGAGGTTAAATTTATTCCTTCCGAGTGGTTTCACTATCAGCGTGCTTACCCGGGGACGGAAATCCCTCACGAAAGATATCTGAAAGCAATGAGCGACAAGGAAAAAATGATCCGGAGCACTGATTTGTTATCTTCCCTTGAATGGGTTCCCGCAGGGCCATATAACATAGGCGGAAGAATCACCGGGCTCGCTGTTGATCCGAATAATATAAACAATATCTGGATAGGAGCTGCTGCGGGAGGCTTGTTCAAATCAACCGACGGCGGTAATACCTGGATTCCAAAAACCGATTCATACCCAAGCCTCTCGGTGGGTGCTCTTGAAATTGATCCGAACAACAGCAATATTTTGTACCTTGGTACCGGAGAAGCAAATATAAGCACCGATTCTTATGCCGGTTTCGGAATTCTTAAATCAACGGATGCCGGTGAAACATGGTTTCTTTCAGGTCTTGAAAACTCCAGACATATCGGAGAAATTAAAGTTCACCCGCAGAATTCAAATCTGGTTTATGCGGCTGTTTCCGGAGGCCTTTACACAAAAGGACCCGACAGGGGTTTGTATAAATCAACAGATGCAGGTCTTACCTGGAATAATATTCTGTTTGTTAATGACTCAACTTCGGCTATTGATGTTGAACTTGATCCCACTGATCCGAACAGAATATACTGTGCAATGTGGGAACGGCTTAGAGGACCTTCATTCAGAAAAGCAGCCGGTGCGTCATCCTCAATTTATCTCTCGACAGACGGCGGCTCAACATGGACGAATCAGCTTACAGGTTTGCCGGTAAACAATAACACAATTGGCAGAATAAGCATAGCAGTTGCCCCATCTGATCCTGATATTGTTTATGCCCTCTACAAAACGGCTAATTCTGCTAACGGCACCATCAATGTTTTTTACGGGTTTTATAAATCAACAAATAAAGGAGCAAGCTGGACACGAATGCCTAACGGAATTCTGCCCGGAGAGTTTTCAAACTTCGGCTGGTATTTTGGTGAATTAGAAGTTTATCCTGATGATCCCGATAAGGTGATAATAGCCGAAATAGATCTGCTCAGAAGCACTGACGGCGGTAATTCATGGGTGAACATTACCAACTCATACAGCGGCTCTTTTGAAGAGCAACACCCCGACCAGCATCCGTTCTGGATTAATCCTCAGAACACTAACATTATTTATGTCGGAAATGACGGCGGATTTTTTGTTTCAACTGACGGCGGCAATGTCTGGGATAAAAAATTTGATCTCCCGATTTCACAGTTCTATGCTGCAACTATAGATTATCTTAATCCGCAGAGGCTCTACGGCGGTACTCAGGATAACGGGACAATGAGGACGTGGACGGGAGGACTCTCTGACTGGGATTTCATTTACGGCGGTGACGGCTTTCATACTCAGGTTGATTACACAAACTCAAATATCATTTATGCAGAGTATCAGTTTGGCGGACTCGGAAGAAGTACTGACGGCGGAAATAATTTCACAGGTATAACAAGCGGTCTCGATCTGACCAGGACCAACTGGTCTTCTCCTTATATTATTGATCCCGCCGATCCCGCAATCTTGTACTTCGGATCATATAAAATATTCAAAACAACAAACAGAGGTAACAACTGGACTGCTCTGAGTCCCGATTTAACACGTGGACCAAACGGACGGCTTGGTACTCTCACCACAATATCTGCGGAGGTAATTCCAGGAACACAAACGAGAGTTATTTATGCCGGCACCGATGATGCCAAATTATCCGTTTCCACAAACTCGGGATCGACCTGGACAGATGTTACCGGAAATCTCCCCAACCGCTACATAACAGATGTGGTGGCCGATAAAAGAGATCCTGCGGTTGCTTATGTAACTCTTTCAGGATATAATCTTGATCTCGGTAATCCACATGTTTTCAGAACTACCGATTATGGTGCAAGCTGGACAGATATAAGCGGAAATCTTCCTGATATACCGGTTAACTCGATTCAGATTGATTTCTCTTCCGATTCACTTCTTATGATTGGTACGGATGCAGGAGTCTTTTACACAAAAAATCTCGGCAGAACATGGAGTGTGCTCGGCACGGGGCTGCCGAATTCACCGGTATTTGATCTTATTCTGCATCAGCCGACAAAAAAACTTGTTGCTGCCACACACGGAAGATCAATGTATATGACAGATATTTCACCCCTTCTTGGTGTGGATGATGAAGTATCTTCAATCAGTACTTACAAATTGTATCAGAATTACCCCAATCCATTCAACCCGGTTACTAATATAAGGTTTGATCTGAAACGCGGGGGTGAAACCAGTGTTAAAATTTATGATATATCCGGTAATGAAATCGGCATAATCCACAATGGCTATCTGAAGGCAGGATCATACAGCTTCAGCTTTAACGGAGAGAATCTGAATTCAGGGATTTACTTCTGCAGACTTGTATCAGGCGGCAATGAATCAGTAATCAAAATGGTTTTACTTAAATAAGGACTTCCACAGACTTAATAAATGATAGAAATAATAAGCCGGAAAAAAGAGAAGGCCGTACTGGTTGCGGTCAGAACAAGGGATATCAGCCAGAAACTTATTGATGATCATCTTGATGAACTTGAGGAGCTGACTATCACCGCGGGGGGTGAAGCGGTTTTAAGGATCATTCAGGACAGAAGTTATTTTGACTCTGCTTTTTATATCGGTAAAGGCAAAGCTGAGGAGATTAAACTCTTTGTTGATGAAAATGATATTGATCTGGTTATTTTTGACGATGATCTATCCGCAGTGCAGGTGAGAAACCTTGAGAGGCTTTTTAACAAAAAAGTTTTAGACAGGAGCGGACTTATACTGGATATCTTTGCTCTGAGGGCAAGAACCAAGGAAGCAAGAAATCAGGTAGAGCTAGCTCAGCTTGAATATATGCTTCCCAGACTGACGAGAGCATGGACCCACCTTTCCAAACAGTACGGGGGCATAGGAACCAAGGGTCCGGGTGAAACTCAGATAGAAACCGACAGGCGTATAATCCGTGATAAAATTGAGGTTCTTAAAGACAGATTAAAAAAAACGGAAGAGAACCGTCTGACCCAGAGCAAGGGGAGAAAAGATTTCACCAAAATTGCTCTGGTCGGGTATACAAACGCCGGGAAATCAACGCTCTTTAATCTCCTTACTGATGCAGAAATTCTTGCCGAAGATAAACTTTTTGCAACGCTTGATTCCACCACCCGGCAGCTTAATCTGGAGAAAAATGCGAATATGCTTCTGAGCGATACCGTAGGGTTTATCAGAAAACTGCCGCATCATCTCGTGGCTTCATTCAAAAGTACACTCAGTGAAGTACGGGAAGCTGATATTCTCCTACATGTTATCAATACCCCGCATGAATTTTATGAAGATCATATCAACGTGGTGAACCAGACACTTAAAGATCTTGGTTGTGAGGATAAAATAATCATAAAAGTTTTCAATAAAATAGACCTTATTGATGACAGTGATAAACTGTCTTATCTCAGAAACAAATACCCCGAAAGCATACTGATATCGGCAATAAAAGGTTTCGGGGTCAGCAGACTTAAAGAAAAGATACTCACCGCATCAGAGCAGAATTTCTTCCGTGAAACTCTTAGTATCGGAATGAATGATTACAGAACCATCTCTACAATTCATGAAGTTGCCAAAGTACTCGATACCAGTTATGATGAGGATAAGGTCATCATCACATTCAAAGCCGATAAAAAGTATTACGATCTTATCATGAACCGTTATTCTGCAGGTAATTTGCAATCCTGACAATGTCTGCAAGGATACCCCCGGAGGTTACTTTAGCTCCGGCTCCGGGGCCCTGTACTATCATCGGACGTTCGTTATAATAAACGGTTTTAAGTGAAATCACGTTGTCATTTGAACTCAGATTGTAAAAAGGATGATTTTTATCAACCACAGTTAATTTAACAGAGGCTTTTCCATCCTCCCATGATGCAATATAGCGAAGCACTCCGCCCTCAGACACTGCCCTGTTTCTGATTTCTTCATAAATATGATCATACTCAGGCAGCAGATAAATAAACTGCTCCGGAGAAACATCCGCAGGCATGCCATCGGGGATAAGATTTTCTGTCAGAATATCTTCAGGCTCTAATCTGTAACCTGACTCCCTGACCAGTATAAGAAGTTTTCTGGCAGCATCAATTCCTTTTAAATCTTCTCTGGGATCCGGCTCTGTGTAACCCATTCTTTGAGATTCCCTTAAAATGTCCGAAAATCTTCCACCCTGAGAAAATTTATTAAATATGTAACTGAGTGTTCCGCTTAGAACGCCTTCAATCCTTAGAATACTGTCACCGCTTAATACCAGATCATTTATGGTATTAATTACGGGAAGACCTGCGCCCACATTGGTTTCATAAAGGAATTTTACGTTATACTTCCTTGCGGCATTTTTAAGCTGAAGATAATAATCATAAGTGCTTGAATTTGCTTTTTTGTTTGGTGTTACAATTGAGATTGAGGCACTGAGCACCTGCAGATATTTTTCCATCACATCGCTGTTTGATGTACAGTCAACAAAAATTGAATTGGGAAGGTTTGAGGAGATCATTTTGCTGAAAAAAACTCCGTTCTGTTTTTCCGTTCCTTCTTTTTCAAATCTCTGTTCCCATTCATTTACGTCTATTCCATCAGGGTCAAAAAGCATTCTGCGTGAATTAACGATACCGATAATTCTGAGGTCGGTATTCAGGTTTTCAAGAAGGAACTTAAGCTGGTTTCTTATCTGTGTAAAGAGTGTTCTTCCAATTAATCCGGTTCCTGCAACAAAGAGGTTTATCCTCTTGTGGTTTGAAAGAAAAAACGAGTCATGAATGGCATTAAGAGCCTTCGAGAGATCATCGCGCTTTATTATCGTGGAAATATTCAGTTTTGATGAGCCCTGGGCAGCAGCGAGAATACTGATACCGTTTTTGCCGAGTGCCTGAAACACCTGCCCTGAAATGCCGGGATTACTTAGAAGGTTCTCTCCCACCACGGCAAGAATGGCAACATCGGTTTCACAGATAAACTCCCTGATATATCCGTCAGACGTTTCATGTCTGAGCTCATTCTGAACAAGCAGGGTAACTTTTTCCGTATTCTCAGGCAGAACAGAAAAACATATCGATTGCTCCGATGATGCCTGAGAAACCAGCAGGGCACTGACTGAATTTGCCGAGAGAACGCTGAAAATTCTTGAGGTTATATCAGTTATTGATGCAAGACCTGTTACACTTATCTTAAAAAGAGTCACCTTATCAATTGATGATATGCCAGTGACCTTTCTTCTTCCGCTTGAATCTGAAGCAGTGATAAGAGTACCCGGGTGATCAGGATTAAGAGTGTTTTTAATTCTTATTGGGATACGGTCATGAAGCACCGGGTGTATTGTTGGCGGATAAAGCACTTTTGCACCAAAATGTGACATTTCCATTGCCTCATCATAACTTATAGAATCAACCGTGAAAGCATTTTTAACTTTTCTGGGATCTGCGGTTAAAACGCCGTCAACATCTGTCCATATCTGAATTTCCTCAGCCATCAGTGCAGCACCGAAAATTGAGGCAGTGTAGTCAGATCCACCCCTGCCAAGGGTTGTGGTCTCATTATTCACAGTACTGCCGATAAATCCTGTTATGATATTTAATCCTGGAAATGATCTGAAATAATCCCTGATGAGGGTGTTGGTTAGGTTAAAATTCACCTTTCCATACCCGAACGATGCATCGGTTTTAACAAGAAAACGGGCATCGGTATAAACGGCATTTTCACCTGCTGCCCTGAATGCTTGTGTTATTATATAGCAGGAGAGCCGTTCACCGAAACTCATTACATAATCCAGACTTCTGGGAGTAAGTTCTTTTAAGAGAAAAATACCGTAAAGCACCTGCTCAAGATCGTTCAGAATAGCAGCGAAAGAAGCATCAGAGGAAACCGAGTTGCCTGTGAGTGCATTAAAGGCTTCTTTATGTCTGTGCCTCAGTTCTTCAAAAACCGCCTTGTATCCTGTGTCTCCTTTTGAAGCCATTCCGGCTGTTTTAATCAGAGTATCTGTGACTCCCTGAAATGCTGAAAAAACGACCGATATTTTTTCCCCCCTGCCAATAATTCTCAGGCAAACCTCAATAACCTCGATGATTCTGGAAGGTGTTGCTACAGATGATCCCCCGAACTTCAGTATCTTAATTTCACGGTTTCCGGTAGTCATAATCCATCCTTTCCGGAAATAAATTTCTTAATCAGCCCGGTTATTTTATAGTTCTCTATAAGAAATCCGTCGTGACCGAAATACGATTCTATAACCTCAAGTTTTGCACCGGGTATATTATCCGCCAGAAATTTCTGTTCCTTTACGGGAAACAATATATCAGAACTGATCCCGATAACAAGAGTTTTAGCATTGATATTATTAAGAACTTCACCGAGGGAACCTCTGCCTCTGCCCAGATCATGAGAATCCATGACCTTACTCAGGGTATAATATGTATCAGAATCAAACCGGTCAGAAAGTTTTTTACCCTGATAACGCTGATATGAAGAGGCTCTGAACCCGTCTGTTTTTGATTCTGTTTCTGACTGAGTCAGGTTAAAGGCTTCATAACCCCTGTAAGAAAGAAGAGCAACCGCACGCGCGGCATCAAGTCCGTAGGCTCCCGCGTCAATAGCCATTCTCTGTGCTTCATTAAATGCAACCGCCCACGGAGATTGTTTTGCGTTGGTAACCATGGGAACAATGTATTCAAACAGGCCCGGTTTCATCACTGCCCATTCAAGCGCTATCTGACCACCGATAGATCCTCCCGTGATAAGTCTGATCCTGTTTATGCCGAGATGTTCTCTGAGAAGATCAAGCACTGCTGCTGAATCACGTACAGTTACAAAGGGGAAATTCCTGCCGTATTTATCACCAGTTTCAGGATTTACCGAAGAAGGCCCGGTTGTTCCGTAACATGATCCCAGATTATTTGCACAGACAATAAAATGGAGCGAAGGATCAAACAATTTTCCTTCGCCCGTAAGACCGCTCCACCAGACATGCGGTTCGGAGTTTGCGGTAAATGCATGAATGATCCAGATAACATTATCCCCTGTTTCATTAAGTGATCCGTAAGTAGTGTACCTTACATTCAGATCTCTTATAATTTCACCATTTTCAGTGTAAAAGGGATTTCGCGGTCTGAAGTTACATTTTTTCATTCTTATATCAGTTAGTTAATGCAATTGCTTTATTAAATGCGGCTTCAAAATCATTTTTTATATCTTCAATGTGTTCATATCCCACCGATACTCTGATCTGGCCGGCTTTAACACCTGCAGTGAGCTGCTCTCTTTCCGTAAGCTGTTCATGAGTGGTTGAGGCAGGATGTATTGCAAGAGTTTTGCCGTCACCCACATTGGCAAGATGACTTACCAGAGAAAGATTATTAATCACGCTCTTAGCAAACTCCTTTCCGCCCTTAACGGTGAAATTGAGAACTGCGCCAAATCCTTTATTAAGGTATTTCAGTGCTCTCTCATGATACGGGTTATCTTCAAGACCTGGGTAAACAACTTCTTCAATCAGCGGGTGATTTTTCAGCCACACTGCAAGATTAAGGGCATTTTCTATCTGCCTTTCAACTCTGAGGGAAAGGGTTTCAAGTCCCTGCAGAAGGAGAAAGGAGTTAAACGGGCTTATTGCCGGTCCAAAATCTCTGAGCCCTTCAACGCGTGCCCTTATGATAAAAGCAATATTTCCGAACTGACTTCCCTGACCGAAAACATCTGAGAAAATAAGTCCGTGATACCCTTCAGAAGGTTCTGAGAACTGAGGATATCTGCCGTTTCCCCAATTGTATTTACCCGCATCTATTATTACACCCCCTAGGCTGGTTCCATGTCCGCCGATCCACTTTGTAGCTGAGGCAACAACTATATCAGCTCCGTGTTTAATTGGTGAACCTACATAACCAGCACAACCGAATGTATTATCAACAACGAGAGGTATATCATATTTTTTGGCCAGAGCCGAAATATTTTCAAAATCCGGGATATTAAGTCCGGGATTACCAATGGTTTCAATATAGATTGCTTTTGTATTCCCGTCAATCAGTTTTTCAAAAGCTTTAATATCATCGCTGTCTGTAAATCTTGTCTGAATTCCGAGGCGCTTAAACGCCACCTTAAACTGATTGTAGGTTCCTCCGTATAAAAATGATGATGTCACAAAATTATCGCCTGCCTGCAGAATGTTATTAAGGGCTATAAACTGAGCTGCCTGACCCGATGCAACGGCAAGTGCGGCTGCACCTCCTTCAAGAAGGGCTATCCGTTTCTCAAAAACATCAGTTGTGGGATTCATGATTCGGGTATAAATATTACCGAACTCTTTAAGTCCGAAAAGATTTGCTGCATGTTCTGCGCTGTCAAAAACGTATGATGTTGTCTGATAAATAGGTACTGCCCTTGAATTTGTTGCGGGATCAGGCAACTGGCCTCCGTGTAACTGAAGCGTTTCAAATCTCAGACTGCTGTTATTGCTCATTGCAATACTCCTTTGAATTTTGTGAAAGAAAAAAATGAACTGCCGCAAAAAAGAAGCCCTTACAGGCTTCAAAGGAGCAACCTGTAAGGGCTACAACCTTTTTAGCATTTTTAAAGTGGTGCAATACGGCACAAATTCCACTGCGGTCATAAAAAAAACCGCACATCCGGGATGTCTTCAGATAACATCATGAATGTGCGGTCTTCATTAAACCGGGTTTATTTCAGATATTATCTGCGTATCATTTTAGCACCGTGGGCCCGAAACCCGGTTGCTGTTTTCCCGTGAAGGAAAAACTCTTGATACATTTTAAAATTTTGTGACACAAATTTAAACCCTGAAAGATATCCTGTCAAGGAAAAAAGGGGTTAAATGAATTTTAACCCCAGAAAATTTATTTACTGTACTCTGTCAAAGTAGCTGAAATAGCGTTTGGCATCAAAAAGTCTCATTACAGGATAGACGTTTTCATTTTTATCTGCATACTCTGATCTTGAGTAAAAGAAGTCTAGACGTGCATTTGGATCAGCCTTGAATTCAGGATTTTCCTCAAGTGTGAAGTAAAACTCTTCTCTGAGGCGGTCATCTTTCTCGAGCATTTCTTTGGCAATCGGTTCAAACACGAAATCTTCAACATATTCTTTTCTTTCCATGCTTGAATTAAAATAACCCCATCTGGCAAGTGAATCGGGAGCAAGGGGCTCAAGAAGGTTCAACAGAACTCTGATTGTTCTCTGGCTGAGCGGCACCATATAAGAACCGCGGTTAATTTTTACCGTATCCTGGAAAGCAATAACATCAAAATCTGCCTGCATTTTGCCTTCAGTAGGATAGTTTTTAAACTTCACGTTGGTGAACATATATTTTTCAACTTCACAGGTGATATCCCTGTCAAGAACCTTAAATATCACTCCGTGAAGCTTCAAGAGTCTGGGAACCCATTTCAGTTCAGCCGGAATGAGGTAAGCATCGGGAACTTTTACTGTTTTAACCACATCAGTTTTGTTGTAATGAGGTATTTCGAATTCCGTTTTTTCATCAGTGTACTGTATGATTTTTTTACCGGTTATGAAGCTTTCAATCTCATTGGTTTTATAGCCTTTGAACACGAAAGGATCATTTTCAGAATTCCCTTCAAGAAGAATCGGATACCTTTTCTTCTCCATGAAAAATTTCTGAATCGCTCTTTTATCTGCGAATCTGTTCAGATCTTTGAGTTCCCTGAAGTTGGTATTAATAAATTCAATGGTTTCTTCAAGAATTGCTTTTGTGGCAAAAACTCTCTCTTTAAAAGGTTTTAATGAGTGCGCCTCTATAAGGAGACCGATTCTGTTCTGAGCAGCGGCATAACCTGTTGAATAACGTGGTTCGTATGACCAGCTCGTTATACCATCCATGATATTTTCAGAAACAGGCTCGATATAAGGTGACATAAGGAAGCCTTTGCTTTCGACACCTTTGGTTATCTGAGGAATCATCATCTCGTTTCCGAACTGAACAAGTCTGGGATCAAGGTTATGATGTCTTTCAATACCGTATGAAAGATGATACTGATAGTCCATTCCGTTTGTGGTATGGGTATCGATATAGAAATCGGGTGTCCAGATCGACCAGAGTCTGAGAAGTGATTTTATTTCGGCAGAATCTGCCTTAGTGTAATCTCTGTTCAGATCGATATTCAGGGCATTAGTTCTCCAGCCTGAAAGCAAGGGGCCTGCCTGATTGGGTCTGTTGTGCGCTCCCATTCTTTCGTGCCCGTCAGGATTGAGAATCGGAATAACAACGAGAATGGTGTTTTCCAGCAGATGTTCTTTTTCACGGGTGACAATTATGTCACGGAGCAGAAGCATGGCAGCATCTTTACCTTCTATTTCACCGGCATGAATCCCTGCCTGAATAAATATGATTGCGCGTCCGCTTCTTTTTGCTTTTTTGGGCTGAATTTCTTTTGTGCTGGAGCAAATGAGGCACTTCAGATCTCTTCCCTGGTGACTTACGCCAAAATTTACAATTTTTGCGAATGGAGATTTGTCGGCCAGGCGTGTAAAATATTCAATAGTTGCGCTGTAAGACGGGGTTTCAAGGTAGCCGCTTTTTTCGAAATGGGTTTCCCAATCGAAGTTCTGGCCGGGGTTGTTGTGGTAGTAGCTCATCTTCTCTAATTAAAATATTTTTGAACGAGGTTAATTATCTTATCATTTGGGTTAAATGCATTTTTACCCGTTAAACCTGCAAAAATAAGATACTAAATTACAAATCTTTTTAGTAAAAATGTTAACTTTCATTACAAAATTTTTGATAAAAGAATTTTTCCCGGGCTTTCCGCGAGTTTAGTTAAATCACTGTTTCATATTAGTTTTATTTATTTTTATGCAAAAACCTAAAATTGCAGTTCTTGGCGGGGGAATAACAGGTCTTACAACCGCTTATTTTTTACTTTCCGCCGGCTATGAAGTTACGGTTTTTGAAAAAAACAGTACCGCAGGGGGAATGATAGAAACTTCAAGAGAAGACGGATATATTATTGACAGGGGGGCTTCCGGTTTCATTGACGTAACTCCGGCAACCCTTAAGCTTGTCAAAGAACTTCAGCTGAAAAATGAACTTGTTTCAGTTTCAAAGTTTAAAAGATATGTGCTGAAAAACGGTTCGCTTTATCCGATGCCCTCAACGGTTACTGATTTCTTTTCAACACCCCTTTTTAATTATAAAAATAAACTGAAAATCCTTGCCGAGCCCTTTGTGTCAAAAACCAAAGATGGGCACACCGTTTCAGTTAAATCATTTATTACCAGAAGGCTGGGTCCCGAGTTTTTTGATTATTATTTCAACCCTTTTGTTAATTCTGTTTATGCATGTGATGGTTCTGATATCAGCATAGCTTCTTCATACCCTGATCTCTACGGTATTGAGCAGAAATACGGCAGTGTCATAAACGGTATTCAGAGAGCCCTTGCAGATTCCAGGAAAAAATCTGCCGGATCTGCAGAGTTTCAGGGAAATTACCTGACTTTCAAAAACGGAATGAATATCCTGACAGGCGCTTTGATTTCGAGAATCGGAATCAACCTCACCACGGTTTCGGAAGTTGAATGTGTCACTAAAAACGAGGACGGATTTGCCGTCACTTTCTTCCATACCGGGAGAAAAAAGAGATATGATTGTGACTATGTTGTTTCTGCTTTACCAGCTTATGCACTTTCCGGAATACTCGGTGAAAATTACACAAAACTGAAAAGAGATCTGCTCGATGTAAAATATTACTCAACAGGATCTTTATTTCTCTCATTCAGAAAATCAGATCTTGAAGAGCCATTTAAAGGGTCTGCGGTAATGATTCCCTCTGCAGAAAAAATGCCATTTCTTAACGCTATATGCAATTCTGAAATTAATCCTGATTCGGCTCCTCCGGGGGAGATTGCTTTCACACTTTTATTCGGCGGGGCTGAGAATGAGGGGATTCTCACAAAAGAGCCTGCGGAAATAAAAAAAGAAATTATAGCAGCGTTTTCCGGGGTTATGAAAATAAAGAATAAACCTGTCACTACAAACCTTAGGGTATGGAAAAATGCCATTCCGCGTTACCATATCGGTTATGACAAACTGCTTCAGGATTTATCTGATTTTGAGGAGATTAATAAAGGCTTTTTTGTAACCGGTGCATTCACAGGCGGCGTTCCCGTGGGTGAATGTATAAGAAATGCCGAGAAAACTCTCCGCAGAATAGAACACTTTATACAGAAAAAGGTATGATTATATGAGAATTGCTTTTGCCTCTTCTGAGGTTTTCCCTTTTGCAAAAGTTGGCGGTCTGGGAGATGTTTCCGGGGCTCTGCCCAAGGCTCTCACTGCACTCGGTCATGATGTAAAAGTATTTCTCCCTAGGTATTCTGCTATTAATGAGTTCGGGCATCATATTGAATATGTTCATCAGGTTGGTGAAATGCCGGTGAGAGTCTCCGGCAATACTCATTTAACCCATGTATTTAAAACGTATCTTCCCGATTCTCACGTTGAAGTTTACCTAATTGACTGTCCTCATTATTACCACAGAAAAGACTATAAAAACTCACACCTCATATACACTAATCACGGGGATGAGGATGAAAGGTTTATCCACTTTTCCAAAGCTGTTATCGAAACGATACAGCGTCTGAAGTGGGCACCGGAAGTTCTTCATGTAAACGACTGGCCAACCGCAATTATTCCTCTTCTGCTGAGAGATAACTACAGCTGGGACCGTTTTTTTGATAATACTGCAACTGCCATAACTATTCACAACATAGGGTACCAGGGCAGGTTTTCAAAAGACACCATTTATAAAGCCGAGATCAGACCTGAACTTTTTTATCAGAACAGCCCGATAGAAGTATGGGGAAGTTTTTGCTTCCTGAAATCAGGGCTTATGTATTCAGACGTGATTAATACGGTAAGTATGACGTATGCACGTGAAATAACAACATCTGATTACGGTGAAGGCTTACAGGGGGTGCTTAATTACAGGATTAATGACTTTTTCGGGATTATTAACGGCGTTGATTACAGCGTATGGAATCCTGATCATGACCCAATGATACCCTACCGTTATTCACCCGGTGAACTTGCCGGAAAGCTCGAAAACAAAAAGTATCTCTTAAGATATTTCCACATGCCTTTTCATCACGGTACACCGGTAATTGGAATGGTTTCAAGACTGGTTGGTCAGAAGGGATTTGACATAATTGCAGACGCTGTTCCGGAACTGCTTCAGCTCCCGGCACAGTACATAATTCTGGGAAGCGGGGAGCAGAAATATGAGGATTTATTTGAGTACCTGCATCAGAATTTCCCTGATAAAGTGGGTATATGGAGAGGAAAGAATGAAGAACTGGCTCATCTTATTGAAGCCGGCTCAGACATGTTTCTGATGCCCTCACTTTATGAACCATGCGGACTCAACCAGATTTACAGTCTTAAATACGGAACCGTACCTCTCGTAAGAAGAACAGGGGGACTGGCTGATACGGTAATGGACTGGCATGAACACTTCGGCGTACAGGATGGTACGGGTTTCTCATTTTATGATTACAATGCCGGTGCACTTATTTCAACCGTAAGGCGTGCAATAGAGACATTTCATCATAAAGATGCATGGCACAAGCTGATGATGAACGGAATGGCGAAGGATTATTCCTGGGAGGTATCAGCAAAACGGTATGAACAAATGTACCATCACGCAATTGCGAAAAGAAAATAAAAAAGGCGGGATAACCCGCCTTTTTTATTTATTTATACCCTGTTATTCTTCTTCATCATCAGGAACGTATTTAGCGATATCAGAAATATTATCACCTTCGTAAAGATTTACTATTCTGACTCCCTGGGTATTCCGTCCCATCACGCGGATATCTTTCATTGACATTCTTATAGCTATGCCCTGTATAGTGATAACCACAAGCTCCTCACTGTCAGTCACTTCCATAATGGCAATAAGTTTTCCGGTTTTTTCAGTGGTTTTAACGGTAATTATTCCTTTTCCGCCTCTTCCTGTAACTCTGTAATCAGAAACATCTGATCTCTTTCCGTAACCGTTATCTGTTACGGCAAGAATTGTACCCTGTCTCTTTATTACAAGCATTCCAACAACAAAGTCGCCTTTTTCAAGTGTTATACCTTTAACTCCGGTGGCTGTTCGTCCCATATCACGGACTTTCGCTTCATCAAATCTGATGGCGAGTCCCTCATGAGTACCAATAATGATATTATCCCCCTTTTCACAGATTTTTGCTGCAATAAGGTCATCACCGTCAATCAGATTAATTGCATTTATACCGCTTTTTCTGACGTTGCCGTATGCTGAGAGAACCGTTTTCTTAATGGTTCCGTTTTTTGTACACATAATCAGATACTGATCATCTCTGAATTCTTTAACTGTAACAAAGGCTTTAATCTTCTCATCTTTTTCCTTTTCGATAAGATTAATAACCGATTTACCTCTGGCTGTTCTTCCCACATCGGGAATTTCATGAACTTTTAACCAGTAAACCTTGCCTTTATCTGTAAAGAACATGATATAATGATGAGTTGAAGCTATAAACATTGTTTCAATAAAATCCTCATCCTTGGTAGCGGCACCGGTGACACCTCTGCCTCCTCGTTTCTGTTTACGGTAACCGCTTACGGGGAATCTCTTGATGTAACCCTGATGTGATATGGTAACCACAACATCTTCTTCATCTATCAGGTCTTCAATAGAGAACTCATCATACTGGAACACAATCTCGGTTTTGCGGTCATCACCGTATTTGTCTTTAAGCTGAATAAGTTCTTCCTTGATGATCTGTTTTCTGAGCTCTTCTGATTCCAGGATGCTTTTAAGTCTTTCTATTAACTGAATTGTTGCTCTGTACTCATCTTCAATTTTCTTTCTTTCAAGCCCGGTAAGACGCTGAAGTCTCATATCAAGAATTGCTTTTGCCTGAATCTCTGAGAGACCGAATCTTGCAATGAGGTTATTTTTGGCACTTTCAACATCAGCCGATTTCTTAATTGTCTCAATTACTTCATCGATGTTATCAAGAGCAATTATGTAACCTTCCAGAATATGAGCTCTGCGTTCGGCAGCATCAAGTTCAAACCTGGTTCTTCTTATCAGCACATCCATTCTGTGATCAAGGAAGTGCTTCATCATTTCTTTAAGATTCAGAATTTTGGGCACACCGTTAACAAGTGCAAGCATTATAACGCCAAAAGTTACCTGCATCTGAGTGTGTTTATAAAGCTGATTCATAAGAGTGGGGGGCTGTGCATCTTTCTTCAGCTCAATGACAACTCTCATACCGTCTCTGTCTGATTCATCACGAATATTTGATATGCCTGTGAGTTTTCCTTCTTTTACCAGGAGTGCGATTTTTTCAATCAGAGAGGCCTTGTTTACCTGATACGGGAGCTCTGAAATTATAATACTTGTCTTGCCGTTTTTCTGAACCTCTGTGTTTGCCTTTGCACGGAGAATGATTTTACCTCTTCCGGTCAGATAGGCATTTTTAACCTCTTCATAACCGAATATTATACCGCCTGTGGGGAAATCAGGAGCAGTTATATGCTTCATGATATCTTCAACCGTTATTCCGGGTTCATCTATCAAAGCAACGAGTCCGTTGATAACCTCGGTAAGGTTGTGCGGCGGAATATTTGTAGCCATACCAACCGCAATTCCGCTGGATCCGTTTACAAGAAGATTTGGCAGGTAAGCCGGGAGAACTCTCGGTTCCTGAAGGGTATCATCAAAGTTCGGTACAAAATTAACCGTGTTTTTATCGAGATCACGAAGCATTTCATCGGCAATTCTTGCAAGCCTTGCCTCGGTGTAACGCATTGCCGCTGGTGAATCGCCGTCAACAGAACCAAAGTTACCCTGACCGTCAACCAGAGGATATCTCAAAGAGAAATCCTGAACCATTCTCACCATTGTATCATAAACCGCAGTATCACCGTGAGGGTGATATTTACCGAGAACCTCACCCACGATTCTTGCTGATTTTTTATACGGTTTGTTGTAAGGAACCCCAAGTTCATACATACCGTAAAGAACCCTTCTGTGAACTGGTTTTAATCCGTCTCTCACATCAGGCAGCGCCCTTGAAACAATAACCGACATTGAATAATCGATATAAGATGATTTTAACTCATCTTCGAGATTTATCGGAATGATTTTATCAAAAAGTGTATTCATAATTTATATTAAGTGTTAAATATCGAGATTTCTTACATATCTGGCGTGCTTTTCAATGAATGCGCGGCGCGGTTCAACACTATCGCCCATCAGCACTTCAAAAAGTTTATCCGCATTTGCAGCTGATTCAAGGTTAACCTGAAGTATTGTCCTCGTTTCGGGGTTCATTGTGGTCTGCCAGAGCTGCTCCGGGTTCATCTCCCCAAGACCTTTATAGCGTGATATCACAACACCTTTAGGGCTTCCGGTTTCATCAAACTGCTGTTCCTCTGTATCTTCTGTCTTGTTTTTACCGACTTTGAGTCTTTTAAGAACTTCATCTCTTTCTTTATCATCATAGGCGTAAAATTCTTCACGTCCTTTTTTGATTTTATAGAGAGGAGGTTGCGCAATAAATATTTTACCTGCGGTAATAAGCTCTTTCATATAACGGTAAAGGAAAGTCAGCAGAAGAGTTCTGATGTGTGAACCGTCAACATCAGCGTCAGTCATCAGAATAATTTTACCGTATCTCAGTTTTGAAATATCAAATTCAGAATCAATGCTTGTTCCCACTGCGGCAACAAGTGCTTTAATTTCATTGTTTTCGAGAATTTTATTGAGTTTTGATTTTTCAACGTTAAGGATTTTTCCTCTTAAGGGGAGAATAGCCTGGAATCTGCGGTCGCGTCCCTGCTTGGCAGAACCACCCGCAGAGTCACCCTCAACAATAAACATTTCGCAGTGCTCGGGATCCGTGATAGAGCAGTCAGCAAGTTTTCCGGGCAGATCAAAATTATCTAACGCATTTTTTCTTCTGGCAAGATCACGGGCTTTCCTGGCAGCTTCTCTTGCTTCAGCAGCCCTGAGGCATTTTTCAATTACTCTTTTTCCGACTCCGGGGTTTTCCTCAAGATACTCTGCAAGTTTCTCGTTAACCAGAGTTTCAACGGCACTTTTGGTTTCACTGTTACCGAGTTTTGTTTTTGTCTGTCCCTCAAACTGAGGCTCCATAACTTTAACCGAGATAACGGCAGTGAGGCCTTCCCTGAAGTCATCACCGGAAAGTGATACTTTGGAGTTCTTTATCAGGTTGTTTTTCTGGGCGTAGTTATTAAGACTTCTTGTAAGAGCTGATTTAAAGCCCACAAGGTGGGTACCGCCTTCTGTTGTATTAATATTGTTAACGTATGAAAAAATGTTTTCAGAGTAACTTTCATTATACTCAAAGGCTATTTCAATAGGCGTTCCGTCTTTTTCGCCTTCTATATAGATAGGCTCATGCAAGGGTTTTCTGTCTTCATCAAGGTAATTAACAAATTCGATGATACCTCCCTTGTAATGGTAGGTCTCCTCCTCCTTTGACTCTTCCCTGTTATCTTTAATATTAATAGTAATGTTTTTATTGAGATAGGCGAGCTCTCTCATCCTTCCGGCAAGAGTGTCAAACCTGAAATCAGTGTTTTTGAAAATCTCTTTATCAGGCATGAAAGTAACTTTAGTTCCGTTAATATCTTTAGGCAGAGTTTTAATCTCTTTTACCGGAGCAACAGGAAAACCCTGTTTGTATTCCTGAAAAAATACTTTTTTTCCTCGGGATACTTCAACTTTAAGCCATGATGAAAGGGCATTCACAACTGATACACCCACCCCGTGAAGACCGCCTGATACCTTGTAGGTATCTTTATCAAATTTACCTCCGGCATGAAGAACCGTCATAACCACTTCAAGGGCAGAACGCTTTTCTTCCGGATGCATGTCAACCGGAATACCTCTTCCGTTATCTTCAACAGTTACTGAACCGTCCTGATTTATGGATACTAAAACAGTGTCACAGTAACCGGCCAGTGCCTCATCAATACTGTTATCCACAACTTCATAAACCAAATGGTGCAAACCGCGTGTACCAACGTCGCCTATATACATGGCAGGACGTTTTCTTACAGCCTCAAGCCCCTTAAGGACGTTGATATTTTTTGCACTGTATTCCTGATTGCTTTTTGTCATTATTAAGCCTGCAATAATATTACACTTTATTTTACAAATTTTATTTCTCTGACCACTTCTTCCTTGAACCAGGTGTTTATCTTGTTAATCATAAGCTGGTCATTTGTTTTAAGCTCATGCCTCAGAACCGAGTTATCAACGCTTAGCCAGAGGGTTCCGTTTTTAATTTTCCTGGCGGTGACATGCTCCCCGAGTCCGGGAAATATTTCATGAAACCTCTCCGTTATCTCGGCATTTTTGATTGTTTTTCTGATATTTTCAAATGCCGGATCAGAATAAAACACGTCACCGAATTTTTTAAACATATCAGGCTCTTATTCTGCCTTCCTCTATACTGAAAGAAGAATTAGCCGTGTCTGAAAGAAGACTGCGGTAATCAGAGAAATCCGTCAGGGTAATAAACGCCTGGCCAATCTCAGCAAGAAACTTACTGATTCTGACAGATCTGTTCTGATCAAGCTCACCGAAAACATCATCAAGCAGAAATACCGGGGCTCTGTTCAGAATTTCCTTCAGGTAAAAAAACTGTGCAAATCTGAGAGCCACCTGAAAGGTTTTATGCTGACCCTGGGATCCGTAACTTTTTAGAAGTTTGTCATTCAGATAAAACAGAAATTCGTCTCTGTGCGGACCGTAAAGATTGGCACCCCGGTAAATTTCCTTATCCCTGTTTTTTTTCAGCAGTTCAGTGAATTTTTCAGGTGTGTCAATTCCATTAATATAAATCGAATCATATTTTATTTCCGGTTTCTCCCGCATCTCAACCACCCTGGCAAAAGAATCAGAAACATAGTTATTAAAACCGCGCAGAAAGCTTTCACGGTATTTCATCAGTTCTATTCCTTCTTTAACAAGCTTTTCATCCCATGCCTCAAGTTCGTCAAACAGATAGGAGAGCCTTTTTTCTCTTATCATATTAAGCAGGGCAGCACGTTGTTTAACTGTTTTTGTATAATCCATAAGGATTTCAAAATAAAGTTCACTTGACTGGGATATAATAGAATCTATTAACCTTCTTCTTTCAGTAGCATAACCGTGGGTTATTTCGGAGTCAGCGGGAGTAAGGAGAACAACAGGAAATTTTCCGATGATATCAGAAATCCGGGTAATATTTTTCGAATCTTTCAGGTATCTTTTTTTCTTTTCTTCCCTGAGATAAATCACCCTTATATCAGAATCGGTTTTTTCCCTGACAGATGCAGAGACTTCATAGCCCTCGGTCTGAAAACCTGCCAGCTCCCAATCTGATGATGATTTGAAACTCTTAGTAGTGCAGATCAGATATATTGATTCTAAAATGGTCGTTTTTCCTTGTCCGTTACCACCAACTATAAAATTTAGTTTTTCAGAAAAGTTGAAAAAAGAGTCTTTATGTATTCTGAAATTTTTAAGTCGTAACGAATTAACAATCATTTTTATTAATTAAGCCTTACAGGCATTGAGAGCATCAGTAACGTCTCCCCTTCCTTCAGCTCAACGGGTTTTATTAAAACTGCTCTTGTTGGTGTATCCATGTGCATCGTTATGTTGTCCCCTTCCATATGGGAAAGGATATCAACCAGATGAGAGCTCTTAAATCCTATGGTCAGTTCCTGGCCAATATAATTAATCTGAATATTTTCGGTTGCCTTTGAACCTGACGAAATATCCTGAACGGATATTTCAAGATTATCTCTGGTGAAAACAAATTTAACCTGATCAACCATTGAAGCTGATGAAACAACCGATACTCTTTTCACGGTGGTAAGCAGTGTTTCTTTTCTGAGTGTTGCAATATTATGATTTTCGGTCGGAATGACGTTTCTGTAGTCAGGATAATTCTGTTTAATCATCCTAGAAATGAGGTGAATATTATCCATCCTGAAAAGTACTTTTTCTTTGCCGTGATGGAAAATCTCAACATCACCAAGATCCATAATTTTTGAAAGAAGACCAAGTGTTTTTTCAGGAATAATAATATCGCTGGTTTTCTCGGGTACGAGAACCGGACTGAAGAGCTGCACAAGTTTATGTCCGTCAGTCGCCACAAAATTTGTACCATCTGATGTCATATCAAAAAGAACACCGGTAAGAGACTGTTTCACGGGGTCTTTAGATGCGGCAAAAGTTGTTAGATGAATGATTCTCTTAAGATTAGCGGGACTCATTACAATTTTATCTGCATCGGCTAAATTTGCAAATTCAGGCACAGGCGGATACTCTGAACCGGGCAGGTAGTTCAGATCATACTCACCATTATCACTGGTGATTTTAAGCAGCCTGTCATCAACTTTTTCAAAAGTAAGAGCACTGTCAGGAAGATTTCTGACCAGATCTGTCAGAAGTTTTCCCGGCAGTAACATACTCATATCCGATTCACTGTTAACAGGGAACTCAGCTTTTATGGTATTCTCATTATCAGAGGCTTTTATTGATAATACATTATCCCTGATGTCAATCAAAACGTTATAAAGTATGGGTGTAACTGTTCTTGCAGGTAATGCAAGAGCAACTTTTGAGAGTACTTTATCAAATTCTTTGCTGTTAATATTAAACTTCATTTTTCCTCCGAATACAATTTCGCAATTTACGAAATTTTCTGCTGATCTTCAATAATCATAATAAATTAGTGCATCTGAAGGAGAATAATAACCCGGTATAAAAGCTGACTGACTGAAGTAATTTTCAAAATACCCTGATCACCCCTGTCACTTATCCACAGATTCTCATTAAATGTCAATTATAATTCTTTTTAAATGTTTAAAATATTTTTATGATGATATTCTGTGTATATGTTGAAAACTCTGTAAAAGATTATTAATAATGGATATACGGTGTTATAAAATTGAAAAGCCGGGTGGAAAACCCGGCCGGAATAATCAAGTTATCAACAATGTGGAAAAGTGCTGTTTTATTCACAATTTTATCAACTCAAAATCAGAAAATTATCCACATGTTATGAACAGGCAAGTTCAATTTTAATTTTGAGGTCATTAAGTGTGTCTTTAAATGACGGATCATCCTTGAGCATCTTTTCAACACTTTCACAGGCATGAATTACGGTTGAATGATCCCGCCCGCCAAAGTGCAGACCTATGTTTTTCAGTCCCGATTTTGTCATTGTTCTTGAAAGATACATAGCAACCTGCCTTGCCTGAACAATTTCCTGCCTTCTTGTTTTATCGCGTATCTTCTTTTCGTCTATGCCAAAAAATTCGGCAACTGTTTTGGTTATTACGTCAATTGATATATTGACTCTTTTGGCGGTTGAAACCTCTTTTACGGCACGCTTAACCTGTTCAAGGTTTATATCTGCAGATTTAAGAGAAACATTTGCAAGAATTTTTATCAGACATCCCTCAAGTTCCCGAATGTTAGAGGTTATGTGGTTTGCAATATACTCAACCATGTCATTTGAAAGGAAAATTCCGAATGAATCTGCTTTTTTGCTGAGAATTGCAATTCTTGTTTCAAGATCCGGCGGCTGTATATCAACGGTCAGACCCCAGTTAAAACGTGAAATAAGCCTGTCATTAAGTCCCTTAAGATCTTTTGGCGGTTTATCGCTCGATATAATTATCTGCTTCTTATTCTGGTGAAAGATATTAAAAATGTGGAAAAAAAGATCCTGGGTTTTCTCTTTTCCTATCAGATGCTGTATATCATCAAGAATCAGCACGTCATAATTTTTATATATGTTGGAAAAATCATTGTGCATGTTCTTTTTAATTGCATCAACAAAATCTATAGTAAACTGTTCAGTGGAGATATATTTAATCTTTTTTTCCGGAAAATTACCATAAATGGAATTTCCCGCAGCCTGAATAAGGTGTGTTTTCCCGAGTCCCACACCGCCGTAAATAAAAAGAGGGTTAAAAGGGGTTCCCCCGGGATTTTCACTTATAGCAATTGCAGCAGCAGTTGCAAGCTGATTTCCCTCTCCTTTTATAAAATTATCAAAGGTATAGTTTGGTTTCAGGTTACTTTCGGAATAATCGCTTGCTTTTGCAGGTTCTTCTGAAATGGTTATACGGCTGTTCTTGGGTGAAGATTCAACATAAGGGGCAGGTGAATCCTTTTCTTCCAGAATCACATAATCAAGCCGTGCTTCATGCCCGAGTACATTTTTCACCGCTTTATGAAGGAGTTTACTGTATCTGCCCTCAATCCACTCCCAGAAAAAACTGTTTGGCACCTGTATTTTAAGAGTTAAGTCATTTACGTCAATAGCCTTAATTGGTCTGAACCATGAATTGAATGTACCCTCCGGAACTTCCGGCCTGATAATAGAAAGACATTCTTTCCATGCAATCGCTGCTTTATTTATGCTCTCCTGTGTGAAAAGAGATTCATGCATCATAAGTTATCCACAACCCGATCTGGTTAAAAATATTTATTAAAATTAGAAAATCTAAATCTTTACTGAGTATGTTAAAAAACTGTTAATTAATTAAACTGCTTTAAGTTATTATAAAATAATGATTTATAATTAATGTGGATACTGCCGGCATGCTTTAATTTAAAGTAATGATGTTTCAGGGGAGTTCTTAATCGTGAAACATTTTCACGCCCCGGTAATATTCACAAGTTATCCACATTTTTAACACCCCGCTTCTTGCATCAAAGTTAAGAAGCCTTATGCATCCAGTCAAATTAAATTATCCGAACTTGACATTAAATTTTTGGGGAGCAAAATGTACAAAAAAAATCCTTACAAAAAGGTTTAAGCAACTAATTTAAAGTGTTGTTTTGTTAAATTTTCAAAGATTTATTTATTTGGAATTAAAGTAATGTCAGTTAAATATCAGATCAATCCTGCAAGATACAGACTGCTTCAGGATGGCAAAAGCACAGAGGGTTCTGTTATATACTGGATGAGCCGTGATCAGAGGGCAGAAGATAACTGGGGACTCTTGTTTTCCCTTAATCTTGCCATTCAAAAAAGCCGTCCCCTGATAACAGTTTTCACACTGGCAGATTATTTTCCCGGCGCAACACTGAGACATTATGATTTCATGTTTGCGGGACTTTCAGAAACATCAGCAAAACTTTCCTCACTGAACATACCATTTGTCATCCTTACAGGTAATCCACCGCAGAAAATGGCGGATTACGTAAGAGAAACGGGAGCTTCAGACGTTATTACAGATTTTGATCCGCTAAAAATAAAGAGAATATGGAAAAGAGATTTTGCCAGGAATACAATTGCCCGATTCTGGGAAGTTGATTCACATAATATTGTTCCTGCTCTTCATGCAACAGATAAAGAAGAGTTTGGCGCATACACAATCAGACCTAAAATTCAGAAAAAACTGGGAGAGTTTCTTACCGATATTCCTGTGCCGGAGACTTACCCGGAAAACAACCACGGAATAAGAAGCGTAGTTGATTTTGAAAAAATAGTTAAGGAACTGAAAACCGACGAAACCGTTAAACCGGTCAGTTGGATTCTGCCGGGCAGTGATCAGGCAAAAAACACACTTGAGAATTTCCTGTTAAAGAAACTCGGGGTTTATGCGGATGAAAGAAATGACCCAACCCTTAAAGGTCAGTCGGATCTTTCCCCTTATTTTCATTTCGGACAGCTTTCACCTCAGAGGGCTGCATGGGAGGTTTTTACCAGGGCTCCCGAATCAGAATCAAAGC
>CAYPMQ010000003.1:0-31164 GCA_964411625.1 uncultured Ignavibacteriaceae bacterium | reverse complement strand
AATAAGTGGTCTGCAACCGAATACAACCTATTATTTCGCAGTTCGCGCGCTTGATACATGGGGAAACATATCAGCAGTATCAAACTCACCTTCAGGCACGACACTTAGCGCCCCGGTTTATTCTGCAAATCCTGAACAGCTTTTTCATACAATGCTTGTGAATCAGCTCATTAGTGACTCGGTCGTGATTTCAAATATTTCACAGAATCCATCCACTCTTGAGTTCGGGGTTGAATTAATCAATAATACATTCCCCGAAGGAACAGTGGTGATATCGCCGGTACTCAGGCCTGATCCCTCAGCACCATATAATCTTAGCAGAAGTAAGGAAAATCCTCTTGAAATTAATTCAGGTAATTTTGACGGTCAGGGTGGACCGGATCAGTTCGGGTATAAATGGATGGACAGCGATGAACCGGGAGGACCGGCTTATATCTGGGAAGACATTTCATCAACCGGCACTCTGGCAGCAACATGGACTCCCACAGGAACATATAATGCGAAAGATGAAGGTTATGCAGGCCCCGTAGATATAGGGTTCCAATTTAAATTTTACGGTCAGATAAAAACCCAGGTAAAGATCAGTTCAAACGGTTTTCTTACTTTCGGAAATCTGACATCAAACACATTCACAAACGGCAGCCTTCCCTCTGCAGGTGCACCTAATGACATGATAGCACCTTTCTGGGATGACCTGGACGGTTCAAATCAGGGCACAGTGCATTATAAGAGTTCGGCAGACAAGTTTGTTGTGCAGTACACTAACTGGCCGAGATACTCATCCACAGGAGGCATAACTTTCCAGATTGTGCTTATGAGGAACGGGCAGATAATGTATTACTATAATAATATGAACACCACAACACTGAATTCTGCCACAATAGGCATTGAGAATTCTGACGGCACAATTGCACTTCAGCCTGCATTTAACTCTGCATTTGCTGCAAATAATAAAGCCGTGAAATTCCAGGCTGAGCCCGAGTGGCTTGCAGCATCAAATCTTTCAGGAACACTTTATAATAATAACAGTGCATCTGTAAATCTGACTTTCAACTCAAACAGTCTGACAACCGGCAATTATTCAATGGATATGGTTATCACAACAAATGATCCGGCCGTACCTTCAGATACAATCCCTGTGAGGATGACTGTTACAAATGAAATCCCGGTTGAACTTGCTTCTTTCTCTGCGGTTCAGGATGGGGATGCCGTGAAACTGACCTGGTTCACTGCCAGTGAAAAGAATAATTCCGGCTTTGAAATAGAAAGAAAGGAAGCTGAATCAGCCTGGCAGAAAATTGGATTTGTTAACGGAAAAGGCACCACAACGGAAGTATCTGCATATTCGTTTTCAGACAGGAGCATTATAAGCGGAAAATATTCATACCGCCTCAAACAGGTTGATTTTGACGGCACAACATCTTATTCGCCGGTTTCTGAAATTGACGTAATTTCACCGGTAGAATACAATCTGTCACAAAATTATCCTAACCCGTTCAATCCTGTGACAGTGATAAATTATTCACTCCCTGAGGATCAGAATGTAACGCTTTCAATATTTAATCATCTGGGAGAGAGAGTAGCTGAGCTTGTTAACGGTCATCAGAAAAGCGGTTATCATTCGGTAACGTTTGATGCCTCAGGGCTGGCCAGCGGTGTGTATATATATACAATTTCGGCAGGCAGCTTCAGCCGGAGCAGGAAACTGGTTTTGATAAAATAGGGAAACTGATCCGGTTTTGAAACAGAAAAAATAATTGCCCCGGCCCCGAATGTCTTTTTCATCTGAATAATAATTTCAGATGCAGAACACTCCGAAAAAATCTTCGGGGTTTCTTAATTGAAGGGTGAAATGCCGTACGTGATGAAGGAATATTGCAGGTTTCCGCTGTAAGAACCTCAAAGGTAAACACGCCCGGTTATAATTTCAACTATTGTAAAAAGACGGTGCATGGGTGCATCTGAACAGGCATGTATAAAAAACCCATACAGATTTATCCATTAACGCAACCACATTAATAAAAAAAGTAAAATTTTATATACACCGGTATTATCACAACCCCTTTGCCACTGCATCATAAACCATATCAACCGAAATAAGATCCATGCAGTTAGGCACAAAATCACAGATCTGCTTGTAACAGACGAGGCATTCCATATCAGGATAGATTTTTGTGATTCTGCCGTAATCTTCAATTTCATGGTATGAAGTCGGGCCGAAAAGACACACAACCTTTTTGCCAAGAGCGGCTGCGGCATGAAGGGCCATAGTGTCACCGGTAACTACTACATCCGGCAGACTCATGAGTGCAAAAAACTGACGTAATGTGTTCCAAGAGCCTGTATCAATGACATCAGGATAATCATTTTTAAGTCCGCGGTTGCGTTCCTCTTCCTCGGGCCCCCCGAACAGAAGAACTCCTGTTCCTTCAATAGCAAGCAGTTTACGTATCAGTTCAGAGTAACCGTCATAACGCCATTGTTTAAGCTGCCATCTTCCGCTCGCGCCGGTATTGAGCCCGACGAGTTTTTTGTATTTGGATAATGCGTGATCATCGCTGAATTTCTGTGCAAAAAATATCTCATCCTGCGAAAGCTTTAACTGAATCTCATCCCTTTCATATGGGAGCCCGCTGATTTCATGAATAACCTGCTGATAAGACTTGGTGTTGATCTTCTTTATGTTATCGAATGCACCCATCTCAAACCATTCAACAGCATTCTCATCGGCCGGTTCGATATAGCCGCGCGGATTCATGAGATAACCTTTTTTCAGATCGGCTTTTACTGCGGAGGCAAGCGGTGCACTCCGGGGAGAAGCATCAGGATGAATGAGGAGATCAAAATGTGAAGAGAGCAGTAAAGTATGCGTTGCGGCTTCGTCAAAATCCAGAACCTTATGTACATCCGTGAGATTCCGGAAAAGTGCCAGTGCGTTTTTATTAGTAACCCAGGTAATATGTGCTGAGGGCCATGCCTTTTTTACCGCCGGGAGAATTGAGGTTGTTCTTAAAACGTCACCGAGGGCATCAAGTTTAATGATAAGGATTCGCTTTTCGTACCGGAAATACTCCGAGCAGTTATCACAGGTTCTGCCATCCGTTTTGTTGAATTCACAGGGTCTGTCACCCGGGAAATGGCCGCAGTCAGCTTTAAGAATCATATTACTGCCCGCTATCCATAATTATCCGGTCAAATATTTCCGGCAGTCTATTAAAACTGTTCTTTTTTGTTCTTTCAAGAATATGATCAGCAAAGTTTATGCTTTCACGTTCACGGTAAAACCTGAGAACGGATTCCGCAATAGCTTTTTCTGAATCCGGTTCTATAATGTAACCCGTCCTGCCATCATCAACAAATTCACCCAGACCGCCAACGTTTGTGACGATTGCCGGTTTAAGGAATCCATAGGCGACATTAAGAATTCCGCTCTGTGTACCGCTTCTGTAAGGAAGAATCACAATATCAGCAGGAGCAAAATATTTTTCGACCTCTTCATTAGGTATAAACTTATTGATCATATATACATGCTTTTCAATCCCTATCGGAGCAAGCATCTTTTTATAAAAATCAAATTCATCATAAAATTCACCTGCAACAAGGAGTTTTACAGAGGGGTCTTCCTTAATTATGTGAGGCATTGCCTCCAGAAGGATATCGAGCCCCTTGTATTTTCTGATGTACCCGAAAAAGAGAATCACCTTGTCATCAGCATTAAATCCGAATCTGACTTTTGCCTCAGCCGATGAAACCTCGCCGGTATTTTTGTAGCAGTCATAAACCGGAAGCTCCGCCTTGTAGATTTTCCTGCCGGCTGCGAGAGAAGATACATCCTTCACGACCTTATCTGAGAGAGCCATAAAAGCAGAAGCATGTTTGAGCCCGAGTCCGCTGAGAGTGCGGTCAATTATTCCGGCTTCGTGTGAAATAAAATTTTCTGTTATAAACAGTATTTTGTTTCTGTACTTTTTCTTTATGACGCTGCTGATGACATTATGGCAGGGACCAAAATATGGGTGCCACCAGTCAAAGACAACAAGATCGGCATTCTCTCTGATTATCATATTCCCGACGGAAAACCAGTTAAAGGGATTAGCCGAATTAACAACCCTCTCTGATTTAACATGCTTGATCTGCATGTTGCTCTTATCATACTGAGTGGTACCGGGAAACAGAAACGAAGGGTAAAGGAGTTTGTAGTTGTAAATCCTGACCTCAAACTTCTCTGAGAGAATATCATAAAGGTGCGATACAAATAATGAGTTGCCGCCGCGGTATGGATAGGCAGGTCCGACAATTACAATCTTCTTTTTCAACTTATCCGGAAATTAATTTTCTGAAAACTTAAATTTAATGAATTTTTAAGTAACTGAGCCATGAACAATAAAACTGATAACGTGTCCGGTTCAAAAATGCCGTGAAATCTCACTCCTGCATAGTTATAACAAGGCTGCTTCACCGCACTTGAGTAATACCTCTTAAAAGATATCTCTGGTCAGGTGTTATGATTTAATAACAATTCAGTTTGGTGTAAAGCTCCGCCACCGCTCCGCTGCTATTATTTTTCTGAGAACTATTTAATTCAACGCATTAAATTGGAATAATTCTTATTATTAAATTAAATTAATGCTCAAACATTTTAGATTTATATGCATTCCAGAATCCATTTTTACCTGCTTTTAATTTCCGGATTTCTGTTAGCCGGCTGTTCGGCAAGTGAAGCACTGTATGACTATGATAAGTCGGCAGATTTTTCAGTCTATAAGACATTTGCCAGAAAAGAAGCAGATTCAAAAGCCGCTGCCGGAAAAACTGAAAGCCCGGTTCTTAATATGAAGTTCAGTCAGGCTCTTGATTCAGTACTGACTGAAAAAGGCTACGTTTTTGATGCCGCGAACCCCGATCTCCTGGTCAGTTATGTGACATCAATTGAGTTTCTCCCCTCTTATGGTACAACAAATTTTGAAAAGTGGCAGGGTGCATGGTCAAAATCAGAAACATCACTGCTTGTAACCAAAGGAGTGATAATAATTGATATAGTTGATACAAAAACAAACAGACTGATCTGGCGCGGCTGGGAAACAGAGATGATCGGTGAACTGCCCAAAAATGTACCTGAAAAAATCCGTAGTGTTGTAAATACAATTCTTGAAAACTTCCCTGCGAGAAGGAAATAAACAAAGGATAAGATGTTGAAAGTTAAATTAGTGCTGTTATTATTTACTGCAATTATTTTTGCCGGCTGTTCGGCGGGTGAACTGTCAGTTCCGCTTAATGAGAAAGAAATGGCTGCTGCAAAAGCTGCAGGTGTTGAATCATCACGACTTGAAGTTCTTAAAGGGAAAGGCCTTTATGAATTCTCCCCTGAAGAAATAGATGTCTATCTGAAGTTTCTTCAGGCTTATGAACCGGATCTGAGAAGCAGGATCATCCACCTGGCTAAAAAGAATCTCGGGCAGCCCTATCAGATTTATCTTCTCGGTGAATACCCGTTTGAAATCTATGATGACCAGCCATTGTATTGTCTGGATAAAAGTGACTGTGTGGTATTCAGTGAGCATATTTACGCAATGGCACTTTCAGGTAACTGGAAACAGTTTTTCACGATGCTTCAAAGAATCAGGTATAAAGACGGAATAATAAGTTACATGACACGTAACCATTACACCGAAGCCGACTGGGATATAAATAATAATTGGCTTATTACAGAGATAACAAATGACCTTGTTAAAGATAAGGCGGTTAAAACCACCACTAAAATTGACAGAGCCGCATTCTTTAAAAAATATGGTATTGGTCAAAACGTTCCGGTTGAAGAAATAAACTGGACGTATATTGCTCCGGAGGATGTGCCCGGAGTAATTGACCAGCTTAAGGATGGTGATTTTGTTAACGTGGTAAGGGGTTTTGGTGCTGCAGGTGATGCCTATGTAGGTCATGTCGGAATTATTTCAAAGGAAGATGACGGAACAATTAATTTTATTCATTCGACCGAACCACAGGTGAAAGAACAGACGCTCATTTCTTACATGAACGGCTCCCTGGAGCTTACGGCTAAAAGGAAAATTCAGAATCATGAAGCCGATCTGAAGAATCAGGAAATAACTAAATATAATAAAGAACTCCGCGAAAAAAACGGCGGGGTTAAACATCCCGCTGAAAAGCCTCTTCTGAGAAAAGAACCCTATTTTTACGGCTTCAGGTTTTTCAGATTGAATGATAATCCCATGGAAAATCTAAGGAAAACAGACGGGCCCAATGCTCCGCGAATAACTATTTTCGGCAACAACATTTACTAGTTTATGAAATGCATTATAATTGATGATGATAATGTTTCGAGGCTGCTTCTTGCAGGGCTTGTTAAGAAAGAGCCCTTTCTTGAGCTTTCAGGAGTGTTTGATAATGCCGTTGAGGTTATTGATTTCATAAAACAAAATCAAGTTGACCTGATTTTCCTTGATATTGAAATGCCGGAGCTTAGCGGGTTTGAATTTCTGAAACTTCTGAAGAACCCCCCGGTAATTGTTCTGACAACGAGTAATCCCGAGTATGCGGTTACAGCATTTGATTTTGACGTTCAGGATTACCTCCTAAAACCAATCACGCTTCCCCGGTTCATAAAAGCAGTGGAAAAAATAAAGCAGGCTGAGGCCGGCAATGCCGGTGCGGCTTATGAAGATGCCATTTTTCTCAGGGAAGAAGGCAGGCTTGTTAAGGTTGAAGTCCGTAAAATACTGTTCATAGAGGCACAGCGTGATTACGCTAAAGTTTATACTGAGGGCGGCAAAAAACTTCTGATTCTTTCAACAATGAAGAGTATAGAAAGCAAACTTCCTTCCAAGCATTTTCTGAGAGTACACCGTTCATTCATCGTGAATATTAATAAAATCAGCGATCTGACGGAAAGCAATCTTCTTATTGAAAAGAATATAATTCCGGTGGGAAACTCTTACCGTGAAAAACTCATGAAAAGTCTTAATATTCTTTAACGGACAGGTGAATAATGAATGAAACAACCGGCTTGAAACTGAAGCTTTCCGTTATGAAAATGGTGCCTGATATGAAAGCGGTCTCAATTTTCATGATAGTCACAGGAGTTTTTTCGTGTCTTTCTCTGATCGGTCTGATTGCAGGCATACCCCTGATAATTGCTGGAGTAAAATTAAAAGATTCTGCTTCGGCGTTTAACTCGTTCACTGCACAAGAAAACCCGGGATTATTAAACAACGGTGTGCAGAATCTGAAAGAGCATTACAGAATGATGAAATGGTATTTCATTCTCACGGTAATAGCTCTACTGATCTCTGCAGTTTTATTATTATTTGTGCTGCAGGCACTCATTTATTTCCTGGCGAGCCTGGCAGCCCATTAAACAACTTCTTATTTATTATTAAAAATCGCGTGAGATATGGAAGAAAATAATTCCATCTTAAAATCACTCATATTCTCAATGAAGGGGGATATGAAATTTGTTTCAATCATGCTTATAATCATAGGGGGAGCATCTTCTCTCACTATTGTGGGTCTCATCTATGGAATCCCGATGATTCTGGCGGGATTAAGACTTAAAGACAGTGCAGAAAATTTAAATAATTATATCATCACTGATCAGAAAAGTTTTTTTGAACTGGGTATTGAAAATCTGGGGCAGCACTTTAAATTCATGAAAATTCAGTATATAATAATAATAGTAATGTTTGTACTGTACATTATTTTTCTGTTATTTATTTTCATGACTACAGTGAGTTCACTTCAGCAAAGTTACTGAGATATCAGGAAAGTTTATTAGTATTCCGCCGGATAAAAATCTTCTCTTTTCTTCTTCATATTTATGCTTTTATCCTAATCAACCTAACTAACGGGATTACCCGGCGGAACACTCCATCAAATCAAAACCTTTTCATAGAAATCATTAAATATTCATCGAATCGCCCTCTGCATGTCTAACATTTGTCTAATTATAATTGTTCCAAATCAAAAAAAATTTTAATTTAAAGAGTGAAAAATTTCAGAAGCCAGAATAATTGAAAAAAAAAGTATCAGAAGAATTTCTGGTCAGTATAAAAACAGCCGCAGTTAAGACCGGTCTTTCACAATTTGTGATAAGAGCCTGGGAGAAGAGATATAAAGCGGTTTCACCCGCCAGGAATGCATCTAACCGTCGCTTGTACAGCAGCAGAGATATTCAGAAATTAAACTGCCTCAGGTTTCTTGTTGATCATGGTTATTCTATAGGGAGAGTGGCGGGCGCACCTTATGAACAGCTCAGGGAGATGTGTGATGAATTTCATTCTTCCGGGAAAAGCAATGTATCGTGTTCTTATGCTGAATCGGAGAAGATTATTCTTCGTCTGATGAAATCTGCTCATTATCTTGATCATGATGATTTTCTGAAAACGCTGGGATTATCATTTAATACATTTGATCTGAAAGAAGTTATAAAAAGAATACTGATACCATATCTCAGCCTGGTTGGTGAAAGATGGGCTCACGGTGAACTGGAGATTTACAAAGAGCATTTTTCAACAGAACTTCTAAAAGGTTTCCTTTTCGAAAAGATTACATCGCTTAAAGTGCAGGATTCAGCACGTACTCTGATTTTCGCTGCACCGGAAAGGCAGAATCATACGCTGAGTCTTCTTATAGCAGCGCTTACCGCAGGTTATTATGGACACAGGAGTATATTCATGGGAGGAAATCTTCCTGTTGAAGAACTTAGTAAGGTGATGGCAGGTGATGATATTCAGGGTTGTGTAATTGCGCTGGTCTATCCTTCAGATGATTCAGAACTTAAAGACAGACTGGGAAAACTTGTTGCTGATATTCCCGTGAACAAAAAAATATTCTTCATCGGAGGTTCTGCAGCTTATTACATCCGGGAACCTATGAAAGAAAGGGTATTTTTAAGCAGGGATTATGATTCCTTTACGGAAGTGCTGATGTCTTTTTGAGAATGAAGATTTACCAAGGAGTTTTAAGTATTCTATAAATCAGTGGTTAAACCTGCTGCAGTTTCAGCATTGATAACCTCGGCATAACCGAAACCAAGATGATTCTTTTCCCCGAATCCGCAGTGATAAGCTGTTTCAATCAGTTTGGGGTCACCTTTTATAATAAACGGGCTTTGAATTCCCACGACAGACAGTGGTTCAGGACCAAACTCATCAATAAGAATCCTTTTAGTGATTCTGTCTTTTGAGTTTACATACTTTTCATCCCACTCAATCGAAAGCTTTTCATATTTCTGATTATTTTCACCGTAAATGGCGTAATATTTACCCAGAGTGTTTTTATTCAGAATGTAATTAATTTCATTCATCTCATCGGGCTTGAAATAATAATATCTCTTACGCTCATTTTTGTAAATGGTTCGTGAAAAAACCACCGGTGAGTAAAGAAGAAATTTCATCCCGGAAGTGAATTCGGGATTGGGAAATACTTCGGCTCCTTCAATCTTAAAGGTGCTCTTAATGGTAGGAGTGTCAATAAATATTCTTCTTCTGGCAAAACTGCCATTTACAAAATTTCTGAGAATAGTTTTTATATAAGGGGAAGAAATATATAACCTGACATTATCTGAAATGAACTGTATCTTATCTTCAATAACCCGGAACTTTTCAAATCTCAGTGCAAATGTGAAGAGTTTGAACCTTCTGTTGGTATAATCAAGTCCCTGCTCACTTAGAAAATTGGTAAAATCTTCAGAACCAAGTCTGAGCAGATTAAATATGGCGTTGCTTAACGGATAGTTATAATTAAGCGTCAAAAATTCACATTCTGCCTTAAGTCGGATCAGGAGACGCAATCCTTACACTCTGTGTTAATTAATGAAAAATGATATTTAAAGTCAAAGATAATACTGCACGTGGGATCAATAATCTGATTTACAGAAGGATGATTAAAAGACAAGCAAAGAGAGAAAAAGATTAAAACTACAAAATTATTAAAAAATCTCCGTAAATTCAAAAATGAAACGTTTAAGTAAAATTTAATTTATGTGCAGATTATATGTGCCGTGAACGAAAAGTTTAATATAAGCGAAAATCAACATCTGCCGGAAACCGCGAATAAGGATAAATGGGGAGCATCATGAACTTAAAATATATTCCCCAAGTCAGATAAAATTTTCTTAAATTTCTCACTTAATTTGAAAAAGATAATTAAGAAATGCATAAGTTGAAAAAATACACTTTCAGGTTTTTACTTTTCCCGGCATTGGTGTCGTTAGTTATTTTCTCAGGCTGCCTTAACTATGAGCAGGAGACCGATATCAGACATGACGGCTCCGGCACCATGAAAATTCACTATTTTATGACCTTTCTAAAAGCCGACAGCACAAATAATTACGGAAAAACAGGCATTTTTGATGCTGACTCGGTCAGAAAAATTTATGCCTCTGACAGATACGAAATTGAAAATGCCGAAACCTGGTTTGATCCTGCGGATTCATCACTGAACGGAATAATTGAAATAATTTTTACTAAAGTCACCAGACTGAATAATACAAAACTTTTTGAGGGACTTGAATTCACTTTTAAGGACGGCGCAGAGGGACACAAAATTTTTAATCTGTTTATTCCGCCTCTCGCCCCTTTTCTCAATACCGATCTCAGTGATTATAAGATGAAATTCATATACGGATTCCCGGGTGAGATTATACAGCACAATGCTCAGCGCGAAGAACAGAAAAAACTTATCTGGGAGTACAGCTTCAAGGATATCGGGAAAGGGAAAAACCTTTCGGTTACTTTCAAGCCATTCAAGCTGGCTAAAACCCCTTACTGGATTTATTATCTTGCAGGTTTTGTGCTTATAGTAGTTATCTTTTTCCTCTTCAGAAAGAAAAGAGACTAACCTTCAGGGCATCGGTAATAAAATTATAATTCAGTTTAATGTTTATTGCGGCTGATCAGTAACGAACAGTTATTGCAGTACATTATAGAGAGTTCAGGAGGGTCAGAAATGACGCTCTTTTTATTTAATAACGGTATTCAGCAGAGTTAATTCAGGCCCCCACGGTTACAATGACTCATACAAAGCACAAGAATAAAAAATTTACAGTCTTTCAGGTTGCTCACTTTTTATGAGCGGGTAAGCTCTGCTGCAAGCCGTCTTATTTCACCGGCAATAAATCCGTTAACTTCAAAATGTTCTTCGAGAAATGCAAGAACTGCCAGTGCCGAGTCAGGAGTAAGATTATAACCCTGTATCATCACAGGGAGTTTTTCTGCAAAAAGGGGATATCTCTGCTCAAGGCGTCTCTCATTCCGGAATGGATCCTTGAAGTTGTTATTTTCAGGATATGAAATGAAGTCCTGCAATAAGCATATCAACCGCATAACTCTGTATAAACCGTGTCCCAGAGAGTTTTTCTCCTCTGGCATATCTGCCAAGGCCAACATACAGGTTTGTAAGCATCTCCCCGAGTGCAAATTCTGCTGATGGTGCCCTGAATGCCGGAGTTCTGACTTTCTGGGAGAGAAGATGAGCATTAAAATCATCTTCCTGCCAGATAATCCGCCTGGCAGCAAAGATCTGGTGTTCAAGTTCTGATTCTTCAAAAACGGCAAATTCAGCATATATACCGTCAGTGAAAAGCACTTTTCTGCCATCAGGAGTATTGAGAAAATGAAATCCCACAGGGCAGGCTGCTTCAAGCCAGTCTGCACTGTTAACAAACCTCATTTTAAATCCTTGTTTTGCTATAACAAAAAAATCGAGGTCTGAATATTTATCAATCCTTACAGTTTCTTCACCAACAGATCCCAGAGCCAGAAATGCCCTCGCATTTTCAGTATTTCTGACTGCCGCACATACTTCATCAAGACTTTTTAATAGTAGTTCTTTGAAATCCATATTAATATTGCTTGATTAAAGAAAAAATCCAAAATATCGTCGTAAAAATAGCAGGCAGCATATTAACTTTATTACTGAAGTGATGAATGGTTAAAATAATTCCTGATCAGAAAAAATTAATGCCAAAACCTCTGCCGTCATTTATCCGAAGGGAAACGGGAGTATTGTAATTGAATTAAATATGCGTTAAAATATATAAAGTCCGGAATTGAACTTTAAAAGTATCAAAGTTCTAAGTGAATTAATCAAAAGATTAAACTACGAAAGAAGAAATATTGAAAAAATAAAAATTTACTTGTATTTTATTTTTTTAAAATTCAGAATTAGGCAATTAACCAACTACTAAAAAATAAATCATTAAGGAGGTTTTATGAACCGACTGTCTTACTTAATTCTTCTTTTCTGTTTTATCTTCATGGCGGGAATCTCCGCTCAGACAATCAATCGTCAATTTGAAATCAAAGAACCTTCAAACCTTGAAAGAGGATTTGGCGCTGTTGTGGCCGGTGTTGATTTTGATAATGATGGCTGGCCGGAAATTTACGCCGTAAATACAAACATGATTGATGAACCTTATGAACTCGTTCCCAGAATTTACAAATTTGAATGGAACGGCACATCATGGGATTCTGTATGGGGCGCTACGGCTCCGGTTGAACTTCAGAATACCTGGCCCACCCTTAATGTCAGTGACCTTGACGGGGATGGCAGACCGGAACTGTTATGGGGAATCGTAAATAATTTTGGCACAAACCTTAACCCCCCCAGGTATCTTGTTTATGAATATCCCGCAGATGGCAGTGATAACATGGGCGTATCTGATGGTTTTGGCGGATTCACACCAAATGCTTCAACTGAAATAGTATTTGCTCAGAGCCTAAACTTAAGACCTGTAACAACTATTGTTCAGGATATTGACAATGATAACAAGCAGGAAGTTATTTTTGCAGACAGAGCTGCAGGTGCGGGCGGAGTTCACTGCGGTATCCTTTCAGTAAATGACGTTCCTAATAATGGCGGCGGTACTGAGACATGGACAAATGAATTCCTCGGTCTTGATAACCCGGCTTTTGCAGGTACCGGAAACAAATGGGATGTTATTGTACTCAACAATACAATTTATCTTTTTGACGGAAACCTTACTGACGGTTCAAGAGTTCACCCTGTTAAAAATGTCGGCGGCACATGGACTGTAATGCCCAGCCAGGGTGGCATTGCAGGCGGCAACTCATCATTTAAAGGCGCCAAAGTTGTTGATGTAAATAATGACGGAACAAAAGAAGCTCTTGTTGCAGAATGGCTTGGTAACACAATTGGCCAGGGTGCTAAAGTATGGCTCGTGCAGCAGGCGGGTGATACCCTTATTTCCACTGAGATCGGCAATATGGAATCACTTGGTGCCGTAAGATTAAACGGAGCTGATTATGGTGATATTGACGGAGACGGTAAGCTTGATTTCATTATGGGTTCACGTTATGATGCCAACAACACCGCAAGAGTTCCGGTCTTCAGACTTGAACACCAGGGCGGCGATATTGCTAATCCTGCCAACTGGACCGCTTCAATAGCCGACTCAGGATACTGGGGTGATAACGGCGATTTGGATGTTGTGGTTGTTGACAACGTTGACGGTGACGATGCAGATGAAATTCTGTATACGCAGGGTTACACCAGAGGTAACGCTACCGATAGACGCATGCCTCTTATTGTTCTTGACCAGCAATTCACACCCGTAAGCGTAAAACAGGAAACCAGTTCAGTTCCTTCAGAATTTTATGTTGATCAGAACTATCCCAATCCTTTTAACCCTTCAACAACTATTAAGTTTGGTCTGACTGAAATGTCAACCGTTGACTTAAGAGTTTACAATGCACTAGGAGCAGAAGTTGCCGTTCTCGTAAGCGGCGAACAGCTTACTGCAGGTACTTACAGCGTTAAATTTGATGCTGCCGGTCTTTCAAGCGGTATTTATTTCTATCGCTTAACCGCAGGTGCAAATTCTGTAACAAGGAAGATGCAGTTACTGAAGTAACAGAATAATCTCCAAACAAAGAAGGTTATCCGATGCTTTTTTCTAACAGTTTTCATAGCTCAGCGCGGATAACCTTTTTTTATTTTGTGTTAATGGAAACTTTAACAGACCCATACAGGCAGTACGGAAAAACTGCAACAAAAACCTTATTTTGCCATCAGAGGTCGTAATGAAAAAAAACTTACTCGCTGGATTTCTCTCCATATTATTATCTCTATTCCTGTTTAATTCTTCGGCGTTCGCCGGAGTTACGGGCAAAATTGCCGGCAAGGTTACAGATGCTGAAACCGGCGAGCCCCTTATAGGAATAAACGTCATAATTCAGGGAACAACCATGGGAGCCTCTACCGGAATAGACGGCACATACCTTATTAATAACATTGAACCGGGAGTTTACACACTGATTTTTTCAGGCGTGGGGTATCAGAAAAAACTTGTTACTAAAGTTCAGGTTCAGAGTGATTTTACCACAAGAATTGATATAACGATGAGTTCGGAATCAATCGGGCTTGAAGAGGTGGTTGTAGAGGCTAAAAAACCGATGGTAGTTAAAGACCTTACTTCATCACAAAAGGTTCTTGATAATACTCAGATTGAAGCTCTGCCCGTAGAAAGCATTGAACAGATACTTTCACTTCAGGCCGGGGTTACTAAAGGTGCCGGGGGTGAACTGCACATCCGCGGCGGAAGATCAACTGAAATTGCATATAATGTTAACGGAGTATCAGCCATTAACCCCTTTGATTTCGGAAAAACGGTCAATATTTCAACAAATGCAATACAGGAGTTCTCTGTTGTCAGCGGAACATTTAATGCTGAATACGGAAATGCGCTCAGCGGTATTGTTAACACAATAACCAAAGAAGGCGGTTCCAGATATACCGGAACTCTTTCGTATTACACAGGTGATTATTTCAGCACCGGCGATGATGTGTTCCTGAACATTAAAGATTTTAATCCTGTAAACAACCAGGTAATTGAAGGTACATTTGGTGGTCCGATTCCTTACCTGACCGATAATCTTACATTCTTCCTTTCTGGTCGTTACAATAAAGATAAGGGTTATCTTTATGGTATAAGACAGCATACGATTTATGACTCGGTTTCAAGAAGTGACAGTGATCCAAATCTGATTTATCTTGCTCAGACCGGTGATAACTCGCTTGTATCAATGAACCCAAGTACGGATCTTAACACAACTGCAAAACTGACTTTCAAACCTTCACCTACAATTAAAATCAATTATGATTTCGTTTATTCAAATTCTGAATACAAAACATATACACATGATTACAAATACAACCCAGACGGAATTTATAATCGCTACGAGTGGGGTCTGATCAACTCACTTGAATACAGACAGGCGGTGAGCAGCACAACCTTTTTCTCGCTCAAGGGTTCATATAATATATATGATTTCAAGAGATACCTCTTCCCGCTGCTTGATGCATCCGGCAGTGAAGTATCATTCAATCCCTCAATGAGTCTTTCAGGTCTCAGAGCCGATCCGCGCTATCAGCCGGTTGAAAAAGCAATAGCATACAGCCCTTACACATTCCTTTCCGGAGGAACCCAGAACGAGCATTATTACCAGAGATCATACACCACTGAGCTCAAATTTGATATCACCAGCCAGGTTACAAACCAGCACGAAGTCAAATTTGGTGTAAAAAGCAAATGGGACACAATGGATTTTGTTTTCTTCAGCATACTCAGAAACAGATCCAATTACCCGGAGCCGATAATCCCCGATCCTGCAAATCAGAGAGGTTCAATAGATATTTATTCACGCTCACCAAAACAGTTCAGCGCTTATATCCAGGATAAAATGGAATTTGAGAGCATGATTGTTAATGCTGGTTTGAGAATGGATTATTTTAAAGCAGGTACAGTTTATGCCCCTGATCCGTTTAAACCGACTGAAAATCTTACCGAGGCAGAAGCAAAACTAACCGTGAGCCCCAGGCTCGGAATTTCCTTCCCGATCACTGATCAGGGAATTATCCATTTTTCTTACGGACATTTTTATCAGCTTCCGCCATTCCGTTTTCTTTACACAAATCCCGAATTTGAAGATATAGCAGCGCTTCCGGTTTACGGCAACGCCAATCTTAACCCGGAGAAGACTGTTACTTATGAAATCGGTCTGCAGCAGCAGCTCACAGAGCAGATAGCCTTCAATGTAACCGGTTTTTATAAAGACGTGCGTGATCTGCTCGCTGTTCAGGAAATAAGAATAAGCAGCAGCAGCACTTATCAGAAATATGTAAATAAAGACTACGGAAATATAAAAGGTCTTACTTTTTCACTCACAAAGAGAAAAGCTGCCGGTGAACTTTTCGGAGCATCACTTGACTATACATTCCAGGTTGCGGAAGGTAATGAAACCGGCGCTGATGCATTTTTCATTGATCTTCTCTCGGGAAGACAGAGTGAAAAGGTTCCTGTTCCCCTTGACTGGGATCAGCAGCACAATCTGAACGGAGTTATAACATTCGGCTCAGATCAGAACTGGAGTGCAACCATTGTTGCAAGCATTGGTACAGGTCTCCCCTATTCACCAAGACTTCTGGAACAGAATATTTATCTCAGAACAAACAGTGAACGCAAGCCTTTCCAGTCAAACGTTGACCTTCTGATTCAGAAATCTTTTCCCTTATATGATTTCATGCTCACTTTTTTTCTGAAAGTTTTCAACGTTTTTGATATCAGGAATGAAAGATTTGTATATGACGATACGGGAAGAGCAACCTACACCCTTGAAGAAGGCAAAGGCGGACCGCAGGCTACTAACAGGATATCCGAGCTTTACCCCGGTATAAAATCCGCAACAGAATATTTTAACAGGCCAACTTACTACTCTGCTCCCAGAGAAGTAAGAATTGGTCTTACACTCGAGTTTTAAGGAAGTACGGAGTAAGAAAATGCTGCAAATTAAATTCCGGGAATTTTTTACGATAATATTAACCGTGCTTTTTCTGGCACCATATCTTTCTGCGCAGACCGCACAGCAGATTCAGGAAAGAAGAGCCAGAGAACATAAGGCGGTTGAAGATTTACTTAACTTTAAATTGTCAAAATCTCCCGTTAATCAGAATAAATCAAACTCAACATCTCCTAAATACGGCAAAGGTTCGCTTGAAAAAACAACAGCTAACTCTGACCGTAAGTCGCTTCTTATGAACGGTAACAATATCACCGTTCAGATAGAAAACTACGGCGGTATTGCACCCGGTTTCGGAGGTATAAGAGAAATAACAAACCTGATCTGGCGTGATGCCCCCTACATTTTTCAGTTCTGTCCTATTGTGGGCGCTTCAGTAATTGATGCTGACGGGAAAAGGGTGGAAATCATTACTGATGGCATGAATGACTATGACAGACCCGGCCTCAGGGAAATTGACCCTGCAACCGGACTTAAATGGCAGTGGCAGCCGCTCCCCGGTTATGCCGATCCTGATCAGCCGAACATAGCTTCAAACCCTGCGTTTGATTCAGACCGTGACGGCAAGCCTGACAGTTGGCCGCGTAACTGGTATAATACCACTCTTGGTCAGTATGTATGGCCCGGTTACCTTGTGCAGGGTGAAAACAATGCCGATCTGGAAGCTTACTGGGCAATGGATGACCGTGACAATAAGGAGTTTAAATACTATCCTTTTAACAATGACACCACCAGAAGAGGCCTCGGGGTGCAGATTGACGGGCGCGCATTTCAGTGGAGTAACTCGCTTGCTGCAAATTCGATTTTCTTTGTATGGTCAATCACAAACGTGAGCGATAAACGTCTTGACAGTGTTATCTTTGGTATTTATGGTGACCCCGATGTGGGTGGAAATGATAATGACGATGATAACGGTCTTTTTATCTCTCCATTTGACACCACCGTTTCACTCTATGCCAGAAACATGGTTTATTTCTGGGATCCCGATATGAAAGGTGATTTCGGAAAGACACTGGGTTATCTTGGCTGCAAGTTCCTTGAAAGCCCCGGAAGTCTTGACGGAATAGATAATGACGGCGACGGCCTCATTGACGAGCGCCAGAATGACGGTATTGATAATGATAATGACTGGAACCCCGCCACAGATGACCTTGGCATTGACGGTATTGCCTCGACCGGTGATGCAGGTGAAGGCGATGGTGTGCCTACGGCTGCCATTCCGCTCCCTGACGGAAGACCAAATCCGCTTACACCCGGTGAACCAAATTTTGAATACACTGATCTTGACGAATCTGACCAGATTGGTCTTACAAGCTTCAAAAGTTCTGCATGGGCAACCGACCTCAGGATAGGTGATGATCAGATTGTTTGGAATCAGATTATGCCCGGCAATTTTTCCGAGATCACTCAGAATGAAGATATAGTATTTATCTTCTCAAGCGGGTACATTTCACTTGATCCCGGAGAAACAAAAAGAATCTCAATGGCCTTTCTGTTTGGTGAGGACCTGAGCGACCTGCTGACAACGGCAGAGACAGTTCAGGACATTTACAATAAAAATTACAGATTCTTCAGACCACCCAGCCTCCCGAAAGTTACGGCGGTCCCCGGAGATAAAAAGGTAACACTTTACTGGGATACAAACTCCGAAAACAGCGTTGACCCGATCACCGGCAAAGACTTTGAAGGTTATGTGATCTACAGAAGCACAAGACCCGATTTTGCAGATGTTCAGACAATCTCTGACGGAAGAGGTTCAAAATACCTCTATGAACCTCTGAAAGATCTCAGAGGTTTTGATGCCAAATGGGATATCAAAAATGAATGGAAGGGCTTCCACCCGGTACCGTATCAGGGCAGGGGCGTGAGTTACTACCTTGGTGATAACTCAGGGCTTCAGCATACTTTTGTTGACAGCAATAATGTGATCAACGGACAGACCTATTACTATGCGGTGGTTGCGTATGATCATGGCGATTCGCTTGGAATTCCACCATCCGAAACAAACAAAAAGATCTCTGTTGATCCTATCACTTCTGAGCTGAAGTTCAGTGACAACACCGTGCAGGTAATACCGGGTCCCAGAGCTTCAGGATATCAGAATCCCGCTATAGGGGTGACTGATGTTTTGCAGGTGACTGGAAAAGGCAACGGAGGCGTGACATTCAGAATAGTTGACGATCTTGATGTTATTGACGAAAAATACACGCTGACTTTTAAGGATACAATTAAAGTTAATGACACCACAAAGGTTGCGGGTAAAAACTATTCTGTAACCGGAGAAAAGCCAAAATCTGAAAAAGTCTTTTTCTATGGCACCAAAGTTTCATCGCTCCGGGGTAAAAATATTATCAATGACCAGTTCCTTTCTCTTAAAGATGCCGCCGGAACTGTTTTTACTCCGGGTGTTGATTATATTATTAACTATGAAAAAGGTACGATTCAGAGAACCGATGGCAGCCCGATTCAGGAAGAAAAGGAATATACTTTTACCTACCGTAATTATGAGGTTTATCAGAGCACTGCGCTCAGCGGAGAGGATTCAAACCCCGTTTTTAACGGTGTGCTGGTAACTGTTAATGACTACCCCGCACTCGCTTTTGATGCCGATAAATCAAAATGGTCAGATTCTGACATAAAGATTCCCTTTTCTGCAGCCATTGCATCAATTGGCACCAGGAAAAAACTTTATGCAGGTGATTATGTCATCACGTTCTCTGATCAAATTATCGGAACCGCTAAGAAGAGGGTTCCGCCGAACATTATTGATATCCCGGTTAAGTACAAGGTTGAGGAAGTTTCAACAGGAGTTCCGGTTCCTATTGTGACCCTGCTTGAGGAAAAAGCTAAAAATGACTCAGCATGGACCCGCGGTGATGAGATAATCTTCTTTGCACCCGGCGCAACAGGACTCGGTACAGATACCCTGACATGGGGCGTTACTACCGGAACTGTTTCGGCTTCAGATTCAACTATTCCGGGCGACGGCGATAAACTGTTTATTTACACTAAACGTCCGTATTCAAAAGATGACGTTTTCACACTCAACACCAAAGCCGGATCAGTGAATAATACTGAGGCAGCGTCAAGACTCGACAACATCTATGTTGTTCCGAATCCGTATGTAGGTGCTAATGATCTGGAACCCGCAAACAGGCTTTCAGGACAAAACAGAGGTGAGCGGAGAATATATTTCGAAAATCTGCCGCAGAAGTGCACTATCAGGATATATACAATTTCCGGTGAACTCATTAATACGCTTGAACATGAATCAGGCTTTGATAACGGGCGCGAGTACTGGAATCTCCTTAATAAAGACGGTTTCAGTATAGCATACGGCGTTTATCTGGCTCATATCGACGCGCCGGGTATAGGTCAGAAGTTAGTCAAATTCGCAATAATCAAGTAAAAGAGTGCAGGAGATATTTATGAAAAACATGAAATGTATTTTGAGCATTTTCCTTGCATTGATTTTTACATCCGGCGGATTTGCTCAGACAACAAAAACCGGAACCACCGCAGCTCAGGTTCTGAAATTCAACGTCGGCCCGAGAGCAATCGGTATGGGCGGTGCATTTACTTCAATTTCAGATGATATCACATCGCTGTACTGGAATCCCGGAGGTTCTGCGGCAATCCAGTCAAACGAGGCATTTTTTAACCATACGTCACTTTATGCCGATATCAGGCATGATTACGCTGCTTTTGCAACCAATCTGAGCGGATTTGGCACTATCGGCGCATTTGTCTCGATGATGTCTATGGATGAAATGCTCGTCAGAACAATTGACAGACCGGAAGGCACAGGTGAATATTTCAACTTTTCGGCAATGGTGATCGGTCTGAACTATTCACGTTATCTGACTGAAAATTTCTCGATCGGATTTAATGCCAAATATATCAATGAGAGTCTGTGGCACATGAGCGCCGCAGGCTTCGCCGTTGATATTGGTACGGTTTACAGAATCCCCTTCCTTAACGAAACGAGAATTGCTGCAAGCATTTCAAATTTCGGAACCAAGATGCAGATGTCCGGACGTGACGTAACCATTGTTTACCCCTCGGGTTCAGGCGGAGGCAACCTTATCAACGCCAATCTTGAACTTGACAAGTATGATCTTCCTCTGTTATTCAGATTTGGTCTCTCGGTTGATGCAGTAAAAGAAAAAACATCACGCGTCACTGTAGCAGTTGATGCCGTTCATCCAAATGATCATACTGAATAACTTAACGCCGGTGCAGAATATGCCTGGAATGAGATAATTCATGTGAGAGCGGGATACAATTCTCTGTTTGAGCAGGACTCTGAAAAAGGTCTTACACTTGGTTTTGGTCTGAACTACAGAATCATTGATATGATTAAGGTTAAACTTGATTACGCATATCAGGATTTTGGAAGACTTAAAGATGTTCACTATTTCTCCATGGGTGTCAACTTCTGATTTTCACCTCCTGCTGAATCTTTCAAAAGGCTGCTTGTTTGTAACGGGCAGCCTTTTTTATGCAATTGGGGTCTCTGAGAATTTGTTGCCACAAGTCCAACTCGAAGGGTGTTAAATAACGGCGGAACGAAGGCACAAAGGAAAGATTTGTTTAGTCAAAAAGCAGCGCTGAAATGTAACGCCTCCCGATTATTGGAATGACGGCTGCATTTATGCTGCTGTTGATCAGGATTCCTGACTTTTGATCCTGTTTACTGATTCCTGTTCCTGACTCCTGTTTTTCCGGTTCCCTGCACCCGGTTATTCACATACGAATTTCAATAATATTTACAAAAAGAAGTTTTAACTGATTTGTCAATTTTCATACTAACCTCACAGGTGAGAGCAAGGAACAAAGAGCCACGTACCGGGAACTCCATGTACTCTTTTTTTTTTCGCCAATTTCACAAACAGAATGTTGAGTTTAATGTTCTGAGTTCGGGGTTTGTTGTTCTCTTCATCCGTTTTTGTTTCTCTTCTTTACCTGCAGCGGTATGTTTTAAGTACCGCCGGCCTCCGGCTGGTGATGATTTTTCCATTTAAGGCTGTTAAAATAACTTTGACTATTTTGCTGCTTTTTGCCGTCGGTTAAAACCAACGGCAATAGATATAACACTTAATAAAACGATCTGATAGAAGCAACCCGGTAATTTAGCCCCAAAACACGCCCTTGCGCCGCTTTTTGGCATGCTGTTGTGCTGCAAAATAAACCGCGGCGGGGTTTAATATCTGTAGTAAAAACTCATCCCGGGTAAGAACACAACTGCGGCGGAGCTGCAGATTCAATTTTCATTTTTTAAACGGTTAAAACGGGATTGCTCTCATTTCAAAATCTGTGCTTATCTTCAGGGGAGTGAATGTTTGATGAGGTATGCAGGAATAATTCCGGTATTCAGCGGAAGATATATTTGCAGAGACGCATAAACAGCGTCTCTGCGAAAAGTATAAAAATTACTTCAGATAAAGCATTTTCCCGGTTTCAGAGAAACTGCCTGTGGTCAGACGGTAAAAGTATGTGCCTGAACTGAGACCGTAAGGTGCCATGTCGAATACAGTGTTATAGAATCCGGGCTGTTTATATTCACTGACGAGCGTGGCAATTTCCTTTCCGAGTACGTCATAAACTTTGAGTTCAACAAATCCGGCCTCTCTGAGGGTGTACTGAATCACAGTTGACGGGTTGAAGGGATTAGGGAAGTTCTGTTTCAGTGAAAAATTCTGAGGTGCTGAGGGTAGTTCCTCTTCTGCCGAGACCAGTGTGCTGTCAAAAGAGAGGAAGCGGATTGCATCTGCAACAACAAAATCACCCAGTGTGCAGAAATCACCCAGGATCACTTTATCCGTGCTGTCACCGGTAAACTCCCATGATCCCAGTCTGACCCATTTGCTACCGTTAAGTGACTGATCAGCTCTGACCGTATCGGTGCCATTTTTGTGTTTAATGATAAAAGGAGCATCCTTGGCTCTGTTTGAAGCCGCAACCCACCAGGCATAAACGTCATACTCGCCCGCTTTGTAAAGATTTGGTGTAAATGTGACCGAAGATGTTCCTGTGCCTTTTGCTGCAATCATGGCTGGCGTGTTTGCCCAGTACCCCACAAGGTTTGATGTTGTCCATGTGCCGGCAAATTTCACATAAGAGGAATCACCGGTATCAATTTTTTTAACGTCATAAACAGGCGGAAGCAGGTTAATTGAATCAGCATTGACCACTGCAAGCATAGTGGGAATGGTTCTCTGCGTGGTGCCGCCAAGCGGTCTGTTAACAAGCTGTCCAGAAGCAGCCATCTGTGAGGAGCCGCCGCCATCGAGGTTCATTGCTTCCACACAGCCAAGTTCAATCATTACATCGGCAAGTTCATAGAGGGAGAGCCCGTCAGATATAGTCTGTCTTCCGTCGGCAACAAGCATGATTACTTTTTTATCAGCGGTGAAACCGACTGCGCTACGGGGGTCTCTGTTATCAATACCGACCCCTGAACCCCAGAAAACTTCCTGATCATAAGTAATACGGCGCTGCCCGTTTTTTACGAGCACAGGTCCGCCGCCCAGACCGGCAAGGAGTTCATAATGCCTGAGTCCGTTTGAAACCGTGGGGGCGGGAGCAGGTGAACCCTGTGCGTTGGGGCTGGGTGAAGCATATTTATAAATATCGATAACGTTATTTCCGAAGTGATAAATCCAGTCAACCGAGAACTCTCTTGTTTCAGTAAATCCGAAAAACGCACGTGTTACATAGTAAACAACCTGACTTCTTGTTACGCTGGCTATGTTCTTAGCTTTTACAACACCGGGCTCAACAAGCGCTGAGTATGATGCATTTCCGCCAAGATCAAAATATCCGCCGTTTATACCTGCAACAGCACCGAAACGGTTTGTGAAATTCACGATTCCTTCTTTACCAACGGGGTTAAAATATGGTTTAATAGCGATGTCAGTTCTGTTAAGGTCAACTTCCAGATACCATGCCTGGCACACCGGAGATGAACGCGAACCGTAGAAGAGTTTAACACCTGCGGGGAGCGAGAACTGTGATGAGATTTCAGTCCAGGTAATACCGACCTGAGGAAAAAGATCAGTTAACAGGAATAGTAATATCAAAAGGAGGAGTTTTTTCATGGCGCACTTAATTGTTATTTTTGTCTGATGAATTTTGGATAGTCCGAAATAAATAAGAACTGTATATAAATATAATAAAAGAACGAAGTAAAATGAGCAAAGCACCCGATAAGATTCAGGTCAGGAGCGGAAATCTGATACTCGAATATACAGACGGCAACGTTTACACCTTATCGCTTGAATATATGAGAGAAGAATGTCCCTGCGCTGACTGCAAAGGGGAAACAATACTTTTCACAACCTACAGAGGCAACAAACCGGCAATCAAAACTCCGGATATGTACAAAATTGCGGGTATCGAAACCGTAGGAGGTTATGCCATTAAGATCACCTGGAAAGACGGTCATGATACGGGTCTCTATTCATGGGATTATATTCAGACTCTGATTGACTCACAGGAAAGCGGCACCGGGCAGCAGTACACTAAACTGATATGATCAGCAAAGCAGTACTCAAGGAATATTCTTCGCTCCTGCAGAAAAAGTACCGTGATCAGCATAAGAAATTTTTATGCGAAGGGCTGAAGTCTGTCATGATGGGTCTTGAATCAGGAACACACTGTTACGATGTCATCAGCACGGAGAAATTTCTTAATGAAAACCCCGAAACTTATGAAATGTTGTCAGAGCATGATGCCAAAGTTTCAGTTGTTTCCCGTGATGTTATGAACAGGCTGACCGACTCAAAAACACCCCAGGAGATTGTGGCAGTATTTGATATAATGGAACTCCCTTTCACTGCAATGCTTTCAGAATTTCCGGAGGTGATAGTTTACTGTGATAATATTTCGGATCCCGGTAATCTCGGAACAATAATCAGGGTTGCTGACTGGTTCGGATTTGATAAAGTACTTGTGAGTGCTGGATCAGTGGATGTTTATAATCCAAAAACTGTAAGAAGCTCCATGGGCTCTGTTTTCAACACCAATATTAATACAGGCATAGGTTTAACAGAGCTGAAGCTGCTAAAAAAACAAGGATATAAGATTCTCTCATCAGATACCCGCGGCACAGAACTGAGCAGAATAAACAAACCGGAGAGATCGGTTCTCTGTTTTTCAAGTGAAAGCCACGGACCGTCAGATACCGTAATTTCGGCATCCGATGGATTCATAACGATTCCCGGCAAAGGGCTCGCTGAGTCTCTGAATGTGGCTTCGGCTGCTTCAATAATTTTGTATCATTATTCAACACTTTTTAATTTAATCAAATGAAAACAGCACTATTTCAGTATGATCCCTCATGGGAGAATAAGGCAGATAACAAGGCAAAGATCCATTATCTTATGGACAGGCAGTTCAGAGGTTCAGACCTGCTGATTTTTCCTGAAATGACTCTGACCGGTTTTACCATGAACACGGCAAGCATGGCAGAGCCATTGAGCGGAGAGACTCATGAATTTTTCACCGTTTCAGCCAGGAATTATTTTACGGATATAATAGCAGGTATGATTGAAAAAAGTGAAGGCGGTGTTTTTTATAATACGCTTCTTCACATCTCAAAAACAGGTGAAACCAGGGCGGTTTACCGGAAGATTCATCCCTTTTCACTCAGCGGGGAGGATAAGTTTTTTACTCCCGGCACTGATAGGGTTATCTCAGATGCAGAGGTATGCAGAATTGGTCTTTCAATCTGTTACGATCTTCGTTTCCCGGAGCTTTTCAGAGAATATGGCAAAGCTAAAACCGAACTCATCGTTAATATAGCCAACTGGCCTGTACCCCGCATTGAGCATTACAGGGTTCTGTTAAGGGCCAGAGCGATCGAAAATCTTTGTTATGTTGCAGGTGTGAACAGAGTCGGAAGCGATATTAATGTCTCTTATAACGGATTCAGCTCACTTTTTTCGCCATTGGGTGAAGAAATTTTATCTGTTCAGAATAAAGAGGGAATTTTTTCTGCGGATTTAGATTTTGAGTCAGTTAAATTAGTAAGAAAGAAGTTTTCCTTTCTTGAAGATATAAGATTAATTTAAGCAATGTTGCTAAAATGAGAAAAACCATACTTTTTATCTCCACACTGATAATCATAGGTGCAACCGTGGTTTTCAGTATAAGTGCGGATAGAGAATCCGCTAAAAAGGAATATGCAATAGCAATTCATGGCGGGGCAGGATATTTTCCTGAATCCACTCCTAAAGAGGTAATTCAGCTTTATGAAAAGTCTTTGAATAATGTTCTTGAGAAGGGGAGGCAGATGCTTGAAGCGGGGAGCTCTGCGCTTGATGTGGTTGAATCAGTTGTCAGAATGATGGAAGACGATTCCCTGTTTAATGCAGGGCGCGGTGCGGTTCTTAACGCTGAGGGTGTGGCGGAACTCGATGCTTCAATAATGGATGGGGCCACTAAAAAGGCCGGTGCGGTGGCGGGAGTCAGGATCATTAAAAATCCTATTTCTGCCGCAAGGAAAATTATGGATGAAACGAAACACCTGCTTCTGATTGCCGGCGGCGCCGAAAAATTTGCCGTCTCCCAAAATCTGGATACGGTTCCTAATTCATACTTTGTAACATGGTCGCGTTATAAAGATCTTAAAAAAGGGACTGTAGGTGTTGTTGTTCTTGACAGGAAAGGGAATCTTGCAGCGGGGACTTCAACCGGCGGAATGAGCGGAAAGATGCCCGGCAGGGTTGGTGACTCTCCGATTATCGGTGCCGGCACTTTTGCTGATAATAGTACCTGTGCGGTTTCATGTACGGGATGGGGTGAAAAGTTTATTATAAACGGAGTGGCTATTTCTGTTTCCCATCTTATGGAATACCGTAATTTCACTCTGGAGGAAGCAGTGAATTTTGTTTTCAAAAACAAGCTTAATGAGAAAGACGGCGGTCTTATAGCACTAGATAAAAACGGTAACGCTGTTATGAAGTTCAACACTAAATCGATGTTCAGAGGATATCTTTCTTCTGACGGAGTAAAGGAAGTTAAAATATGGCCCTGAAAGAAATAATTACGCTGCCCGAGAAAAATGAATATCTCCCTTTTTATCAGACTTATTTTGATGCAATCGGGAACCAAAACCCTGCTGAAATGATTGCAGAGCAAAGTTCAGTGATAACTGATTTGCTTTCGGGACTTGATGATTCAAAGGCTAATGCCAGTTATGCCCCGGGCAAATGGTCAGTTAAAGAACTCCTCGGGCATATCATTGATACCGAAAGGATTTTCGCTTACAGAGCCCTGAGCGTTGCCAGAGGCGAAACAAAATCACTCCCCGGATTCAATCAGGATGAATATGTCAAAAAAGGCAAGTTTAATCAGAGAACCCTCAAATCGCTCATTGATGAGTTCATTACTCTAAGAAAAGCCAATGAGGTCCTTTTTGAATCTTTCAGCCGTGATGATCTTGAAAAGACGGGTATTGCTAATGACGGCGTTATCTCAGTGAGAGCGCTTATCTGTATCATTGCCGGTCATACAATGCATCATGTTTCTGTCCTTAAAGATAAGTACGGGCTTTAAGGTTTTATGGCGATGGTTTTTTAATGCCATTCACCACTCGGGGGAAGCTTCCCCCGAATGGTATAACAGGGAAGAAAATACTTTTTTCAGATGCAAACTCATTAAACCGGTTTTTTGTGCCGTGTTAAACAAACCGGAAATACTCTGCCGGGCTGTGTAAATATCCCCGTCCAGATAAACTTTTTTGCCTCCCTTTTCCAGGGAGTAAAAATCACTCATACACGCTTCTTCATTTGTCTCTTAAACCCTATAAATTTATTCAAATCCCGCCCTGCATACCTTTTTTATTTTTGGCAGAAAGAAATTCCCGGTATTGGTGATAAATGTTTATAAATAAGAGGTTAAAGGTAATTTGAGGGTTAAACACCCATAAACTGATCCGTTATCCCCGGATCACATTCACCGGGATATATTTTGCTTAATCTTCTATGACAATCACTAATTTTAATATTATGGAATAAAAGCTGCTCATTTTCATTCTTATGGTTCTGTTCTCTGATGTTTTTAGGGCACAAAGTATAAGTCTCATCCAGGGGCCAGATATGCTTCTTGAGCGAATCGGAACACAGATACATGCTGCGGCTGACGGAAAAATTTATGTTTTCGGAGGGCACGGTACAAATTTTGTGAGACTCAATACCGCAGATGTATATGATCCTGCAACAAATTCATTTACGCTTTTTACCCTTTCAGACTACCGTGATGCATCGGGCATAATTCACCTTGCAGACGGGAAAGTTATGCTCATTGGCGGAATGTCATCAGATCTGAGTGTTGGTCAGCTCAGATCAACAGAAATCATCAACCCCGTAGCGGGCACCACACAGCCTTCATTTCAGCTGAATGACAGCAGGACCATGGCAAACGGAGCCGAACTCACGGGAGGCGGTATTCTGGTTATGGGAAACCGGTGGGAAGACACCCCTGCTTCAAGAGGCGAATATTATAACGGCAGTGCCGTCAGTCTACCAATAACACTCACCAAAACAGGGCATTCCCGATGATAGTATCCTGCACAGATGGCAAAGCTCTGGTCTTTGGCGGCTGGGGTGTATTCGGCGGGAATTTAAGCGGAAAAGTTGAGCTCTTTGATCCTGCCTCAAACTCCTTCACGCTGATCAGAGATAATCTTTTTGCCGAGAGCACCAATTACTATGTTACCATGGCTTACGGTGATGATTATCAGCACAACAAACCGGCTGACGGAAAGTACATCTTTCTTGCAAAACAACTCGAAGGCAATCAGGCAAGATTATTCAGCGTTGATCCTGCAACAAAGGAGATAGCCTTCTATTCTCTCTCTCAGGAGCTTCCGGCGTTTAATGAAACACTTCAGGCAGCTTACTCTTATTATTCACCAATGGTTGCTCCCGGTTCGGAATTCATCTTCATACCGCAGGTGGTTATTAATGGTGCGGGTTATAATCTTAATGTACTGATGATTGATTTACGCACAACTCCCGGTACGCTTTATATTCCGCCTCAGCAGGTATCATTCACTTATTTCCCGATGACGGGTGCAAAGATCCTTCTTAATGATCTGAAAATCTTTATAACAGGCGGAAACATTTCAAATAACTTTGATCCTGTTAAACATACCGTTTTCGTGCAGCTCACTGTTCCGACTGATGTTAAAGAGGTGACTCCGTCAGAAATGGAATATACACTTGACCAGAATTACCCTAACGCGTTTAATCCTTCAACAAACATTTCTTTCAGTCTTCCTGATGCTTCAGCGGTATCATTTAACATTTATGATGCTACCGGATCACTCAGGGCAAATCTTGCAGAAGGGCTTTATACTGCGGGCAGGCATACAGTAAGTTTCAGCGCTGAAAATCTTTCAAGCGGTATATATTATTATACACTGCGTACAGGAAAAAAAACAATAACGAAGAAAATGTCTCTCATAAAATAGAATTCAGGTTAGAATTTTTCTCAGACCTGATCTGAGATAGTCAATATTTACGGCTCCTATGAACACATCTGCAAGCTTACCCTCTTTGTGGAGTGTGACCGCAGGAGCCGATTTTATATCAAGAAGAGTTCTTACGGCGGGATTCTGATCGAGATTAAGAGAAAAAAATTCTATATTATTCTCAAATTCTGCAGATAATTCTGAAATAACCCTTTTCACTACTTCGCAGACGAAACATTCTGTGGTATAAAATAAAACAAGACAGGGTTTGGCACTGTTTTTGATAATTTCAGCGTAAGAAATCGGATCTGATAATTCATTTATCATTTTCAATATTCAGGATTTTGAAAGAATTTAGCATGAATCAATTATTAAGAACGGATAGCAACATGAAAAGAATAGCTTATTTTCTGTTCACAGCGGTAATAGCTTTATCATTAACCGGTACATTAAGCGCACAAAAAGCCCCGAAGGATGCAAAAGTCAAAATGTGTCTCTCATGCCACAAAGGTGACAAAAACAACCCTGAAGCTTTTAAAGCATGGGTTATGTCAACCCACTCAAATGTAACAAAAGCTTTTGAAAAACCGGAAGCAGCCGATATCGCAAAAAAGAATAACATTGAAAACGCTGCCGAATCAGAAACATGCAAAAAATGCCATGTCAACAAATTTGAAGCTCCTGAAACAAAGATAGCTGAAGTTGACTGTATGTCATGCCATAATCCGGAAAGCACAGTACATCCTGTTAAGGAGAAAGCAACTCATCCTGCCGTTACTGAAAAAACAAATTAAAATAATGATTTTCTCCTTTATGATGAAGAGGCTGCCTTCTTAAGAGGGCGGCCTTTTTTTTACCTGATACCAGTATGACCCCGTTCTTCAGGATAAAAAAAGAATCTTTTATAATTGTTCCGGAAATTTATGGAAGTGCAGCAGCCGGTCAAAATACTGCCTTATAAAGGATACAGTAATTCCCTGATGCCGGAGTTAAAACAGGCAGTTACCAGCTTTTCGGCACGTTAACAAAATGTGGCATGTCAGGAACAAATCGGAAGCAGATTGAAACAAGCTGAGAGAAGAAAACCTGAGGTTTGAGTGATCAGATTGAATACTTTTCAATTATATCATCCGGTAATCTGACAGGTCTGCCTGATTTAGTTGAAAGCATGGTATAATTGAACTGCCCTTCGGCGGCAATTTTCATCCCCTCTTTTTTGTAAATCACAAAATCAACCAGGCATTGGGCACCATTATAGGAGTTCACCCCTGTTTCAACAACAGCTGTATCTTCAAGACGGAGTTCCCTTTTGAAATAGATATTCAGATCAGAAACAACCCAGGTAAGATCTCTTTTCCAGAACTCTTCCATCGACATTTTATAGAACTCACGCATCTGCATATAACGTGCGGTAAGTACGTAATCAAGGTATTTCGTGAAGTGAACATGATTATTTACGTCAATATCGTCAGGGCGTATAGCGATTTCACTTCTGAAGCGGGAAAACTTTTTATCAGACATCAGTTATTCTTTAGTTATCTGCTCTGAATCGGAATCTATATCAATCATCTTGATATCTCTTACATAATTTGATATCTGCGGGCGCTGAATTTCCTTGAGCTGGTTAAGAATGTCATTGACTTCTTCAACGGCACTTTCGATATAGTCAATTCTCTTTTCAAAAGACGCCTTGGAAAATTCCGATTTCACAAGTTCACGTCTCAGCGCAGAGATAGCAAGTTTTATCACGGTAAGAGGCTGTTTAATTTTGTGATTAGCGGTAACCACCGTAGCAGCGTAAATATTCAGTTTTTCTTATTCAATAATTGCAAGCTGGGCATCACGGAACCTGAG
>CAYPMQ010000002.1:0-34028 GCA_964411625.1 uncultured Ignavibacteriaceae bacterium | reverse complement strand
ATGCAATCTCCCTTTTTTCATCAATTTTCGGTAACCCTTATTTATGATTCTATACTTGAGTCAATATAATTTTTAATTCTAAAAAGAACCTATAAGGTGATGAATAAAAAGTCAGGATTGTAATAAAATGTATTTATGATTCAGCCAAATAGAAAATCTAAGTATTTTACTTTAATGTTTTGAAGTGCAGGAGGCACTGACAGAGATACTGTTTGCTGTAATCTGTAATAATATTTTTGCATTAAGAGCATTTCCCTGATCTCAGAAGCGGAAATTTAAAGCCCGTCTGAACAGAATTCTCGACAGCCTTTACCTGAAAACGGGCTTTCAATGACCCTGCTTCTTCCTTCGTGAAAAAATATAGTCAGCGTTCAGTGTATATAACTCCCTTTTCCATAGTTTTAGAACACCTTGGGCAGTTTAAGGTATCGTGGTAAAGTGAAGAGAGCGGTTCTCTGACATAATTCTTGTAGTAGTTTTTTCCAAACCGATATATGGCAAAGAAAGCAACGGCGGTCACGGCTGAAACTCCGGAAATAATAACAGTAATAATCAGTGGTTCCATAAACATCCTTCTAAAGAAGATTTGCATTTAAATAAAACTGACAGATTCACTTCCTCAGAATAAATGCAGAGGATAATTTCCCTCTGATAATTTCGTCACATATACCTGTAATTGTTATGCCATGAAGTACCTTAACCGGTAATTAATGGCAGGTACACTTAAGAACACCTGATTTCGCCTTACCGAATGCTTCCTTCCCTTCCTTGTATGCATACCATGCTATTCCGAGTGACCCGAATGAATCTATAAATCCGAATCCCGTCATTTCAAATATGAGTGAAGAAAACAGAAGAATTCCGGAGAGATAAAAACAGGTTTTGGTACACGATGCATCTGCTATAAGTGCATCTGATTTCATGAGTTCACCCGTAATTCTTTTAGCGTTCATCAGGAGAAACATAAGAATCAGAGAAATCAGAGAGATAACTATACCTGGAATACCGGATTCAGGCCTGTGCCCGGTTATGATGTTATATACCGACCCGACTATAAGCCCGGCAGCGAGAAGATAAAAACCCGTTCCTGTAATGCGCAGGGCAGTCCTTTCAAATCCGTCTCTCAGGGCAGCGGGAATTTCACGTGAACGGTATAGCAGATGAGCCACGCCAACTCCCGAGAGAACCTCGACAAAACTGTCAAGTCCGAAACCAAACAATGACAAAGTTTCTTCACCGGCGCCGAACCACACGGAAACAATTCCTTCGGCTACATTGTAGAATATCGTGAACAGCACAAGCCAGGAAGCAGTTCTGAACAATTGTGCCGGTTCCTTTTTTTCAAGATAACGCTCTAAAAAGGAACCATGGGGTAAATTAAAAGTCAATAAAGACATTTGATCCGATTTATTAATTTCTAAAACCTTTTATCATAAATTTAAAGAAATTAATTTAGAATAACGGAATATTGGTATTTCATATCTTATTAGCGAGGAAAGTAATGAAGAAGCAATTCATAACGGTGGCAGTAATGTTGGTGCTGTTCACCGTTGCACTGAGTGCACAAACGGGCACAGTAAAGATATCACCTGAAAAACCGGCTCCCGGCAGTGAGATAATAGTGAACTATACGCCGGAAGCAGGAACAATGAAAGGTGCATCTGTTTATATGCGCCTGTTTACTTATTCAAAAGATAAGGTTGCTGCTGATGAGGTCATTCTAAAATCAGAGAACGGGAAAATGACCGGCTCCATCAGAATTCCTTCTGAGGCAATGGCGGCAGTACTAGTGTTTACTGACCTTAATGAATCAGATAACAATAAGGGTGAAGGATATACAGTCGGGTTATATACTGCAGATGGAAAAGTTCTTCCCGGCAGCCGGGCATCTCTTGCCGAGTTTCTGAGAGGGTATGGTTATATGGCTGATCTTGAGTTCAAGAACTCGGTTATTTATGACCTTTACAAATCAGAATTCAGGGATAATCCCGGACTCAAGTTAAATTACTATCCGATGTATGCCAGACTGCTCAGACGCGTTGAGTCAGAAAATTACAAAAATTTGATAATGGAAGATCTTCTGCCGGTCATCTCCAAAATGGAAAAAACCGAAGCAGATCTTGAATTAATCGTCAGATCATTACCACAGGGCTTGAATGATTCTTTAATTAAGGTTTCAGAAAGTGAATTGTTAACAAAATATCCTAAAAATTCATACTCAGTCGAAAAAGAGATTAGTTCTATAAACGGTGAAAAAGATCTGCAGAAGCGTCTTGAAATGATAAATAATTTTGCGCAGAAGAATCCTGATAATGAAAATCTTTCAAATCTTTCAGCCTCTCTTATAGGCGCTGCAGTAAGAAACAAAGAGTATGAAAAAATTGACGGGATTCTTGAAAATCTTTCCGTGAAACCAACGGTTTTTATCTACTACAGAATTGCGGACAGGTATTATCAGGATAAAAAAGATTCTGCCGGCGCTCTTGCATGGGCTGAGAAAGGAATCAAATATTCTGATATCCTTCTGGCAGATCTGAATAAAACAAGGCCTGTTTCTTCAACCCCTTCAATGTACAAAGCCTCTGTTTTGAATGAACGTGCAATGGTTCTTGGTCTTAAGGCTGATTATCTTAAAATGATGAATAAATCTTCAGATGCCCTTACTGTTATAGAAGAGGTCTATTCCATTTCTCAGGAAAAAGATTATGATCTGATCAACAAATATGTTGAACTGCTGATCAAAAACGGTGATTCACAGAAGGCTTTTTCCGTGATCATGGAAAATGCCCCGATGGGTTATGCAAATGAATATACTTACGATATGTTCAGAGCGGTTTATTCAAAGGTAAAAGGCAACTCGGATAATCTGGATAACACAATCACTTTGCTTAAGACTCAGGCTCATGATTACAAACTTGCGAAATTTAAAAAGAGACTCGTAAATTATAAGGCTCCCGATTTTGAGCTTTATGATCTTGATGGCAGGCTGGTTAAACTCTCGGATTACAGAGGCAAATATGTTATTGTAGATTTCTGGGCTACCTGGTGCGGACCGTGCCTGGCATCATTCCCGGGAATGCAGAAAGCAATTGAAAGATTTAACGGAAATAATGAGGTTGTGTTCCTTTTCCTGAATACTTGGGAAAACAAGGAAGACAAAAAGCAGAACGCAACAGATTTCATCGCCAAAAACAACTATCCGTTCCACGTTCTTCTTGACGATAAAGATAAAATTGTCACTCAGTTTGAAGTTTCCGGTATTCCGACCAAATTCTTCCTCGATAAAAACGGAAACGTAAGACTGAAGGAGGTTGGCTTCTCGGGTGATACAGAAGGTATGCCTGATGAAATCGAGATGATTATCAATCTGCTGAAAGAGAATTTATAATTCTTTTTGCTGCGCTCCTTTTTACGGACAGTTTTGTTATGATTTCTTTAAGCCCGGGTACTTCCCGGGTTTTTTACTTTAAATAACCCTGAGGTTGTTACTTCAGAGCTTCAGGTTTAATGTCCCGTAACGCGGATGACCCGGGTTATTAAAGAAACTCCGCCGGAGATTGGCCCTGCTTCCCGGGAACCAAGCTTCAAACAGGAATCTTCTGCGGGGATTTAGAAAGCGGCAAATCTGAAATGTCCGAGGTGTGATTTCAAAAATAAAATGATTGTTATGAGACGATGGAGCAAATTATTGATAAATATTACAAATCAACCACCGGCCCGGGTTGAATATCTGCTGCAGAGGGCATGAACATAAACAAAAAAGGCTGCACAGGGCAGCCTTCAGAGGGAAATTTTAATAATTAGGTTTATCCTTCATAGGAACGGTGATGAAGAAATCCTTATAGAAACGATCGACGTACTGAGTGAGAAGCTCTGTGATTCTCTCAAAGTCAGGTGAGCTCAGAACAAGTCCTGCATGGTAAGGCTTTTTCAGCTTCCAGTAAACTTCGGGGTCATTATAACCCGAGAGATCAGGAAATTCCTGCTTTGCAAGAGAGTTCATAAGTGCGGAGTAGTCTTTTTTCATTTCAGGCAGCTTGTAAGGTTCATTCTCATCGAGTGTTTCAAGCTTGGCCCACTCTGCCCAGAGGTTAATTCCGGTACCTGCCTCAATGAGTTCAACAATATTTGCGCCGCCCACTCTTGCGGAGGTCTCCAGGAAATTTATAGTCCCGTCTTTGGCAATAATGAATTCGGTATGAGAAACACCGTGTGAAAGACCCAGAGTTTTCAGAACCTTCTCATTCATTTCACGAAGTGTTTTTTCTGTTTTGCTGCCTCTTTTAAGTGTCCGTGAGGTGAAAACTCTTCCGCCGTGAGCAACCTCCATAGGGGGGAGTCCGTAACCGCTGGCAATGGAGAATATTATTTCATCCCTGTCCATTATTGTATCAACGTGAAAAATATCTCCGGGAACAAACTTCTCTATGAGATAATAAGACAACTGATCTCCCAGAGCATGCACCACTTCCCAGAGTTTCTCTTTATTTTCCAGGATTTTCATACCGATAGAACCCGCCTGCATCCTCGGTTTAAGTATGTAAGGAGCTTCAACACGTTCGGTAAATTCTGTTATCGCAACATAATTGAAAAGCGGGGTGAACTCAGGAATGGGGAGTCCTCCTTCTCTGGCTCTCATTCTCATGGCAAGCTTGTCACGGAAAAATCTGGCGCCGGAATCACCCATACCTGGCATTCTGAAATGCTCTCTGAGATGGGCAACTTTTTCAACATCAAAATCATCAAGAGCCACAATTTTATCAAAATTCCTGTTTCTGAAAAGATATGCGACTCCCTTGATAACATCCGGCATGTGCCATTCTTTATTATTATCAGGCATAAAATAAATCTCATCAAGACTTTCTCTGGGCCACTCCTCGTTTTCAAGACTTTTGGAGGTAATTAAAACTGAATAATGGCCATCACGCTTAAGCTGGCGCATGAATTCCATGCCTTTGTGATAACTGGTTATACATAAAACGGATTTTTGCTTTCTGGTGCTCAAATGGTCCTCTTTCTACTTATATCTCAGAAAAAAAGAAATTCAACTGTTGTAATTTCAATGATTAAATATAATCTGAAAATAATATAATACGAAAGGAATCTCTGCTATTGATACTGCTATCCTTGAGCAGACAGTTACTTTTTCTTCAGCAAAACCACATTCTCGATATGATATGTATGGGGGAACATATCAACGGGCCTCATTCTGATGAGATCGTAACCTCCTTCAGCAAGCAGCTTTACATCACGTGCCTGGGTTGCAGGATTACAGCTTACGTAAACTATTTTCTCAGGCATGAGAGTTAGTATATCCTGAACCGTACCGGGATGCATTCCGCTTCTGGGCGGATCAATCATGATGACATCGGCAGGAGGAATTCCCTCAGTCTTCAGAACAGGGAGAAAAGACTTGTTAAGATCTGCAGTGTAAAACTTCGTATTTGAAATAACGTTATCCTCACGGTTTTTAACAGCATCATTCACTGCATCCTGAACGCTTTCAAATCCGTAAACTTCCTTTACTTCATGAGCAATGAATGATGAAATGGTACCCGCTCCGCAGTAAAGATCATAAACAATTTCATCTCCCTTAAAGCCTGCATATTTTACAGCCACCGAGTAAAGATTTTCCGCCTGCGGGGTATTCGTCTGAAAAAAAGAATTAGGACTTATCTCAAACACATGTCTGCCGAGTTTATCGGAGATTTTTCCGCTTCCGTAGTAAACCACTTCATATTCCCCGCGGGCAACAGATGCCTTTGTTGAGTTTACGTTATTCACTACCGTTGAAACTGCGGGCACCTCCTTAAGCAGTGCAAGAGTATATTCCTGCAGCAGTTTATCATTCTGTGATGAAGTGACAAGATTCACCATCAGATCAGGGGTGTGATAAGACTGCCGGATCATGAGATTTCTCAGAAATCCGCTGTGTGTTCTGGTATCGTATGCAGTAACCTTTCGGCTTCTGAAAAAATCTCTTGTAAAATTGACAATCTTATTGCTGAGCTCCGACTGCAGAAAGCACTCTTCAATATCAATCACTTTGTCAAAAATACGGGGTATATGAAGACCGAGGTAAAGATCGTCTTCTATAACGAGATCCTTCTTTTCAAGATCCTCCTGAGTTCTCCATCTTCTCGTTGAAAAGGTGAACTCCATTTTGTTGCGGTAGAAGATTTTATTTTCAGAAGCGAGTATCGGTTCAATATTAAACTCATAGAATCCCCCGATAGCCCTGAAAATCTCCTCCACCTGCTTCTGTTTATAAAACAACTGTTCCCGATATTTAAGATCAAGCTGCTTGCACCCTCCGCAAACCCCGAAATAACGGCATTTTATCGTTTCCTCCCTTTTTGATGAGGGGTGAATCACCTCAAGCACCTTTGCCTCGGCATAATTCTTTTTCTTTTTGACAATCCTGGCCTTAACCTTGTCTCCGGGGTAGGCGTGATCAGCAAATACAACAAAGCCTGCACCCTCTGCTTCATCTGAATCTGTTAACTTGGCTATCCCTTTACCCTCAAAAGCATAAGCAGTAATTTCAAGTTCAATAATATCATTCGCTTTTATCAAGATTTCTGTTCCTTTTTGAGAATGTAGCAATTAAACCCGGTGTAACGGTCACCCCCCAGCTTGAGATAAGCATTAACTTCATGCTTCATAATATTAATCTGTTTTTTATCGGGCCCTTTTATTTCATCACCGTGCTTTCTTTTATGTTCTTCAATGAGCATTCTTCCTGTCTTGTAAAAAGATGTAAGCTGTCCGGAAAGATTAGCTGAATGTTTACAATTGAAACCTGCAGCTTCAAGAAGGCTAAGAAGTTTTTCTCCCGTAACGGGTTCAATTTCCTGCATCGACCAAATGTCATTAAGAAACTGAGGCGTTTTTTCTTCAGTCTTTGTAAGCTCTCCAAATACAAAATAACCGTCAGGTTTCAGTAGTTTATAAACTTCGGCAAATATTTCATCTCTGTAACGCACACACAGCGAGGCCTGAGCGTAAACAATATCGAAAGCATCATAAGGAAGACCGGTAGCCTCAAAAGCAAGCAGCCTTACTGAGACCGATTTATCTGTCAGTCTCATTCTCTCAAGCATCAGGGTTTCATCATCTCGCACGCCAACTATCACTGATTCAGATCTGACAGACTTAAAAAGACCGGCTATATCAAGGCTGTTTTCTCCGAGAATAAGAACTTTTTTCCCTTCGGCAGAGATTTTCAATGACATATAGTCAAACATCTTTTTACCACCCGGCAGAAATATTTTCTCGGGTGTAAAACTGTAATCCTTTCTCTGCGGACCTTTTCTCATTTTCATAATAGCAATTAATTAGTAAATTAAAAGTTTAAATATAACTATTTACTGCGGATGAGTCCTCTGAAACTCTTAAAATATCTTCTTCTGATCCTGACCGTTCAGCTCCTTCCTCAAAAGGGGGATACTCTTCAATCAGCCCCCGATTCACTTGCCGTAACGGTAAAGACCGACACTTTAAATCCTCTGTATATTAAACCGATTGATGAAACATCGCTGAAACTTGATTACAGCATACTGAACTTCAAAAACTACAGAAGCCTGCCCGAGATGCTTGAAGTGCCGGGCATTAGCTATGTAAGAAGTCTGGGATATCCCGGGCAGAGCAGTTTCATAACAATCTACGGGGCAAATGCAGGAGATATCAGCTTTACAGAAAACGGGATTCCGCTGAATAACCGCTTCACAAATTCTCTTCTGCTCAATTCGGTTCAGGAGGAAAACGTTACCGAAGCGGAGATACTTCCCCTGCCAAGAGGCTATCTGTATGGAAGTAATCCCAATTCTGCTGCGGTTAATATCAATCCCGTGGATTTTGTTACAACGGTACCTTATTCGAGAATAAAGTACTACGAAGGTCCTGCGGGAGAAGGATTTCTTGATGTCAGGTTCAATATGCCCGTTTTCAAAAGACTGTACTTATATGCAAACGTTACCAACAAAAAAAGTGATGAGGGGTATCCCAACTCAGACCTGAGTGTCTGGCAGACACGCTTTCAGTTAAAATACCTCGCCACTTCTGCGCTTACCATTAATGTATCATATTATTACAGTAAAATAGTACAGGGATTAAACGGCGGCGTAAATTATGATTCAGTGCTTTCACTTCTATCAACGGTATTCAGGAACAGTACCTTTAACGATGTCTTTTTTGATGAAAGAGCCGCCCCTGTTAACTTTCTTTCAAGATATCAGAAAGATAATCTGCACAGGGCGGTTGTTACTCTCATAGGAAACACTCCCCTTTTTGAGGAATCATACATCTCGCTGTATTATGAAAATCACCTGAATGAATACCGCAATAAAGAGGATTCATTGCTGGCTGCCGATAGGATTTTTTATGACAGGCAGTATTCCGCAGCCGGTATTTTTGCCAATATTTCAAAAAAACTTGGTTTTGCGGGGCTGAGGGTTTTCGGCGGTATAGATTATAACACGAGAGACCTGAACAACATAGAATACCCCGGAGTATCAAAGTTTTTTGTAAGCGGAATCCTGACCTTTGATATTGCAGCAAATTTCAGGGTATCCGGATTTGCCAAAACATTTTCTGTGAACAACGTATGGTTTAACGGCTTCGGAGGTGATCTTGTGTACAGGCTCAATGCCTCACTGGGCTTTTACTTCGGAGCTTCATATTTTGACAGTTACGACCCTCTGGCAGGCACAACAGCCAGATCAAATAATGTTAAATTTCAGGGGGGGGCAAGATTCAGTGATGACTTATGGGAAGCAGATTTTAACCTCTTCAAATCGGTTTATGATGTGAACTATTCCACCGTTTTAGTGGTACCTGCCGAAACAGGAAACACTAATATCAGTTTTTCTGAAGATGAAAATAATTACAACGGTGCGGGGCTAAGTTTAACTTATAAACTCGATAAATTCAGGATCAGTGCATCGGGTGGGGCCATACTTGCAAACAACCACTCCGGCAAAAAAAGTTATCATCCATACAATGCTGATATCGCTGTTTCTTACCGTGACTACCTGTTTGATTCAAGCCTCGATCTGAAAGCATCTCTGAGTTTTGCTTACCGGTCACTGAATACAAAGTATATCACTGATTTTTACAATCAGCGGATGTACAGTGACCCGTCTTCAGATTACACGGATGATTATATGTCGCTTGATCTTTTTGCAGCGGGACGCATTCAGGAGGCGGCCACAATTTATTTTGCATGGGAAAACATTCTCAACCGTAAGCAGTATCTTCTTCCTTACTATCCGGAACTCCCGAGGAATATAAGATTCGGGATAAGCTGGGAGTTTCTCAACTGAACGATACAGGCATTACATTCCGGTCATGATAAATGCCCCCCAGTAATAAGGAGCAGGATATTTTTCCCGGACTTTAAGGACGGCTTTGCTGAAAGCGGACTGTTTATCCTGAGTGTTCAGCCAGTTAATGTAAAAGTTTATCATCAGTTCCTGAGTTGCTTTGTCATCCACTTTCCAGAGGCTCATTATAACCGCACCTGCACCGGCCTGAATAAAAGCCCGGCTGAGGCCGTAAACTCCCTCACCGTTTTTGATATCACCAAGCGCCGTCTCACAAGCTGAAAGAACCACAAGTCTTGTACCGGTAAGATTCAAATTTGCTGCTTCAAATGCAGTGAAAATGCCGTTATCACCGCTAAATGATTCTGACTGCCCGCCTTGTGCCGTATGAGCCGCACCTGCAAAAAACAAACCGGATCTGTTCATAGGCTCTTCAAGCACCACGGTTTTCACGGTGCCTGCCAGGAAATTACCCGGGTTTTCTTTTTTTACATTTTTCAGAAAAAAGCCATGCGTGGCAAGGTGCAGAATATCAGGATTACCGGCACGCTTGATATTTCCCTCATCAGCCTCTTTCCCGAGCAGAAGCTCCACATCGTAGCCGTTTTCCTTCAGAAGAGCAGAAATTCTTTCGGTCTCTGTTTTGGTGCCCGGCAGATCGCTGAGACCAAATCGCTGAAGTGAACCGGCAATTTCTTTCCTGACATCCTGCGGAGTCTCTTCAGCTTCGGATGTTTTTTCCTCAGCAGTATTACCCGCATTATAATCAGGATACCCGGCAAGAACCGCACGGTTGTTAACCTGCTGTTTTTCAACTGAAACTGCGAGCCTGGCGGTATTAGTCAGAAGAACAACGGCAGTTTCATCAGCAAGATAACGGTTTATTGCAGGGTTATAAAGAGTCTGCAGATTAATCTGATTATAGATTCCGTCAGGGGCGAAGTATATTTTTTTCACATCCCTGAGTTTTTCAGAAACAGGCGCCCATAGAAAATTAAATAAAAGAGTATCGGGATTTTTGTTTACATCTCTGATCTGCTGTCTGTACCTGAACAGAACCTTGCTTTCAAGTTCGTTGCCATTTTCAAGAACTACAATTTCCGGATTCTGTGAACCCTTTTTTACGATGAGAAATGTATAATGAACCGAATCCCTCCATTGGGTATCAAAAACCCTTGAGCGGATAACCTCAACTGCAGCCTCATCATCCTTTAATCTTTCCCTGACATCCTGCCAATTCAGATCTGTTTCTTTTTTGTAGTCAGAAAAGTGACGGGATTTAACACTCAGCTGCTTTTCAAGTTTTTCTGCGGCTGCTTTGACGGAGTCATAACTGATTCCCTCAGCGCCGGCGGGCATTGCAGCTAATCCGGAAAGAAGATTCCTTGCAGCAATAAAACGGTCATAGAGGCTGATAACTTCGGTATCACGGGATGACAATATTTTTTTACGCAGCAAAACGGAAGAATTCAGGAGAAAGCCTTTGGTCAGCAGAGTGTTATCATAAAGAACAGCGGCAACAGCGGGATTTTCAGAAGCTCTTTTCCCGGCATAAGATACAAACAACTCCATCTCGGTAAGGATTGCGGCCAGATACTGCTCTCTCTCCCTCTCTGTGATTGAAAACGAATAACCCGTGATCAGACTGCGGTACTGTTCTGAGGCTGCATTAAAATACCTTTCTGCACTGCTGTAATCTCCATTCCTGAAATAAAGTACGGCTAAATTATTAAGCGCAAGTGCATAATCTGGGTGAGGATCACGGTAGATTTCCTCATACAATTTAAGGGCTTCCCGGAAAAGCGTAATTGCAGTTGTCTGACGGCCGGTAAGATCATAGAATGCTGCCAGATTATTCATTGACAATGCGATATCGGGATGAGTTCTTTTAAGTATTTTTTTTCGTATCTCAAGTGCATCGCTCAGATATTTTTCAGTCTCCTGATACCTTCCGAGTTCATAATAAACAGAAGCAAGATTGGTGAGAGATCCTGCAATATCAGGATGTTCATTTCCGTAAAAAATCTTCCTGATATTGAATGCTTCCTCAAGCAGAGGCAGAGCTTCATCATATCTGCAGGCATCTATGTAAAGCAGCCCGAGATTATTGAGGCAGGTTGCGGTTTCGGGATTATCGAGAATATAAACATCACGAATGATGGCAAGAGCCTCTTTCATAAATTCTTCTGCCTCTTTTAGTCTTCCCCTCCCCTTGTAAAACGCAGCCATGTTGTTAAGACTGTTAGCAATATCTGAATGACTCTTGCCGAAAAGCCTTTTTCTCATTTCAAGAGCTTCATTATACAGCTCTTCAGCTTCTGTATATTTGCCTGCACGATTATAAAAAGTGGCGAGGTTATTAATCATCGTGGCAAGATCGGCATTATCACCGCTATAGAGATTCCTGTTGATTTTCAGCGCCTGTTCAAACAGGGGCCCGGCTTTGGGATAATCACCAAGCTGATTATAAAAAAGAGCAAGGTTATTAATTATCACCGAATAGCTGTGTGTGGAAAGATCTCCGTTAAAAGTCTCGTAAGTCTCTTTTGCAAGCTCCATACTTTTAAGTGCTGAAGCTATATTTCCTTCTTCATAGTATCTCAGCGCCTCGTTATATGATGCTGAATACTGCCACTGAGCCTGAAGAACACTGCATAACAGAATCAGGGCTAAAAATATTTTAACCTTCATTTCCCGATTAATACGGTCTCCTTATATTATAAAACTTTCCATTCTTCTTTAGCCAGAAGTGCGCCTGAGAATGGATCTATTCTGAATAACTTGCCTCTGCCTCTGAACCCGTAAGAGCCTTCAGAGTACTGTTCGTATGAATATATTTCCCATACATGACGTCCGTAATCCCTGTTCCAGATCAGATCAGTTTTAGGGGCTCTGATACTTTCACCCATTCCGGATTTGTTAGCAATCTCAAGCGCCTCTGCATCATTGATCTTTATCTCACACAAGGTCATATCATTACTGCAGGCAGGAATACCGGTTACTTCAAACTTATCAAGAAGATTGCCCAGAGTATCGGTCATAAAAGTGATTTTCTGAGGATAATTTACGAGTCCGGGATAAGTGAGAATATAGTGAAACTCGTACATACTTGGCCTGCGTACAGTGAGTTCCTGATTCAGTCTGATATGATTCTTAAAGAACTCAAGCCCTGTTTTAGAAGCTACAACGGCATGAGCTTTTTCAAGAACCTCAGATGGAATGTATGACATTCCTTCCTCATTGCACCCGCAGGAGCTGCAGCCGTAATAATTTGTTATTGAGAGAGTAAGAAAGACAATTAAAGTCAATTTTTTCATTTTTTTACCGGGTTGTAAAACATCTGAATATTATACGCTAAATGAGTGGATTTTGTGCCCAAATATAAACAAATGATCTCTTCATACGTCATAAATGCAGCCCAATAATCAACATTCCCTTCTCGCAGGACGGCTTATGACGATAGGTTGTCCTGCTTTTTATTTTTTACTCCTTGCCTTCTTGCCTAAATAGTTTTAAGTTTATTATCTGAAATAAAAATACTGCGAGAGACAGGTTACATGAAAACTATTATTGAACCTTTCAAGGTGAAATCAGTTGAACCTATCCGGTTCACCACGAAAGAAGAGAGAGAAAAAATATTAGCTGCGGCAGATTACAATCCCTTTTTTATTCATGCCGATGATGTTTTAATTGATTTGCTGACAGACAGCGGCACCTCCGCAATGAGCTCTGAACAATGGGCCGGAATTATGATAGGGGATGAAGCTTATGCCTGTTCAAAAAGCTTTTACCGGTTTGAAGCTACAGTAAAAAGGATTACCGGCCTTAAATACATTATCCCCACTCACCAGGGCAGGGCAGCAGAAAAAATCCTTTTTACACTTGTTGGTGGAAAAGGAAAGTACGTTCCCTCAAACACACATTTTGACACAACCCGTGCAAACATTGAGTTTTCAGGAGCTGAGGCAGTGGATCTCGTGGTTGAGGAAGGAAAGCACCCCGAGCTGAGAGCCGATTTCAAAGGAAACATGGACGTAAAGAAGCTTGATGAGTTTATAAAATCCACGGGACCTGAAAACATACCGCTCTGCATGATAACAATCACCAATAATTCAGGCGGCGGTCAGCCGGTTTCAATGCAGAATATCCGTGAAACAAAGGAAGTCTGTAAAAAGTACGGCATTCCCCTGTATATTGATGCCTGCCGTTTTGCTGAAAATGCCTACTTTATCAAACTACGCGAACCGGGTTATGCAGATAAAACCCCCTATGAAATTGCTCAGGAAATTTTCTCTTATGCAGATGGTGCCACCATGAGCGCAAAAAAAGATGCACTCGTGAATATCGGGGGGTTCTTTGCAACTAATGATGAAGAACTGGCTATGCAGTCAAGGAATCTGCTTATTATCACCGAAGGGTTCCCCACTTACGGCGGTCTTGCCGGCAGGGACCTTGAAGCAATAGCACAGGGACTTGAGGAAGTTCTTGATGAACATTACCTGCAATACAGGATCCGATCCGTGGAGTATTTCGGGGAGAGGCTTGATGCCGCGGGAGTACCGATATTATTGCCTCCGGGCGGGCATGCAATCTACATTGATGCGGTGCGTTTTGCACCTCACATTCCTCAGAACCTTTACCCAGGTCAGTCAGTTTGCTGCGGACTTTATACTGAGGGTGGCATAAGAGCGGTTGAAATAGGAAGCGTTATGTTCGGGAAATACGGGAATGACGGCAAACTGATACCTCCGCCCATGGAGCTTGTGAGAATGGCAGTGCCCAGGAGGGTTTACACACAAAGTCACATCGATTATGTGATTGAGGTGGTAATTGAACTATGGCAGAAAAGAAAAGAGCTGCCCGGTTATAAAATCACCTGTGAAGCCCCGCTTCTGAGGCATTTCACGGCAAAGTTTGAACCCGTTAAAATATAAAATTACCGGAGGGCAGAAATGCCCTCTTTTTTCACAATTATTCCCGTTGTTCTCTGTATGATATTTCGTAATAAAATAAAAACCAGGTTTGAGAAATCATTTGAAGGTGATATATGGCGTATCCTTCTTTCAGAAAATCACCTGCTGCTTGAAATCAGAAATCAGGATAAAAAGGATGTTTCTTTTTCAGTTGCCGATACCGACAGATATGAAATTGTGTCAGAAGATATCCGGCTTGATGAGAAATTCTGGATAGGTGTTGAAGAGTTCTCATTCCCTTATATTGTTTTTCATGGATTTACCAAACCCGATATGCCATTTCACAAGGGGCTTTATGTCTACGAGATCAGCAGTAAGAAAATAATTCACGGCAATGACGATCTCGTTTTCAGATTCATGATAAATGACAGAATCTACTGCTATAAACAACTTTTCGAATCACAGCACTTTTATGCCCTTTCACTTATGACGGGTGAGATACTTGAGGATATCGGCACTGACAATGCTCATATAAACAAACTCCTTGATGATTCACGGGCGGCTGAGGATTATTCCCTATACAGATTTCCGGTTATTGCCAAAGATGAAAGAGAGTATGAGATTGTAAATCTTATTACGGGTAATATACCCGGAGTGGCGCCCCTTCTTCCTGAATTTATCGAGTACAGGCATTACATAATTTTCAGCTATAATGTTCTGAAAAATCAGAAGTCTGATATTTACCTCTGCATTTATAATACTCAGAAGAAAAAAGTGCTGAGGAACGAACTGATTAACAAAGATCTCTCCAAGCCTCTTCATGACTCATTTTTCATGTTTAAAAATATTTTGTATGTTATACGAAATCGTAAAACAATTATTTTAACAGAGATAGAAGATGAATGAGAATGATTTTTTATCCCATGCCGATAAGGAATATCTCCTGAAACTTGCGAGATACTCCATAGAAAAGTATGCGGGTATTGATTCTCAGAAACCTCAGCCCCCTGATTCGGTGACCCTGACAAGTAAAATGGGTGCCTTCGTAACACTTCACAAAAGGGGGAGACTCAGAGGCTGCATCGGTTTTATCGAAGCGGAAAAGCCTCTTTATAAGACTATCATGGAAGCTGCCGTTCTTGCCGCATCAGAAGATCCCCGTTTTTCCCCCGTTAAAGCCTCAGAACTCGGTGATCTGGAACTTGAAATTTCCGTTCTCTCCGTTCCCGAACCATGCAGCACCTACGAGGAGATCGAATTAGGCAAACACGGCCTTATCATGAGACAAAAATATTACAGAGGTCTGCTGCTGCCTCAGGTGCCTGTGGAACACCACATGAATAAAGAGGAATACCTCACAGCTATTTGTGAAAAATCAGGAGCTCCGGGTGACCTCTGGAAAAGAGAAAAAATTAATCTTCTTAAATTCACTGCCCTTGTTTTCAGCGAGAAAGAGGTGTTATATGAAGGTTAGAAACCCTTCCGTTGCAGGAATGTTTTATCCTGCCGAACGGAACAGACTCTCCGATACTGTTGTAAAATATCTTGACATGGTACCTTCAGACAGATATGGCAATCACCTGGGAATAGTTTCACCCCATGCCGGTTATCATTATTCAGGTAAAACATCGGCTTATTCAGTTAAAACATTAAAAAATACCGTTCCCAAAAGAGTGGTTGTGATGGGACCCTCGCATTATAAGTTTTTTGACGGATCCTGCGTTTATAATGGTGATGTTTACCGCACTCCTCTGGGTGATCTCCCCGTTGACCTTGAATTTGCACGTGAACTCTCAAAAATAAACAATCTGGTGTTTGCCGGCGAGGCGGGGCACGGCAGAGAGCACAGTATTGAAGTTATTCTCCCGTTTCTTCAGATGACCATAGGCGGTTTTAATCTTGTACCTGTCATTATGGGCAATCAGAATGAAGAAAATATTGAGGCACTTAGCTCAGCCCTGTCTGAACTTTATAGTGAAGATACAATTCTGGTGGCAAGTTCTGACCTTTCTCATTTTCATCCCAGAAGTCTCGCAAAAAAACTTGATTCTGTAGTTGCTGAGGATATAAATATGAATGATCCTGACAAGCTGCTTGGAGATATTATCAGTGATCGCTGCCAGGCATGCGGCGGCGGACTCATAGTTACGATGATGAAAGTCCTGAATGAAAAAGCCGGTGCAAAAAGCCGGGTTCTGCATCTGACAGATTCAGGTGAGACTACGGGAGATACCTCCGAGGTGGTTGGTTATTTATCATCCGTTCATTATAACTAATGGAAAAAATAGCAATAATAGGCGCAGGCAAGATTGCGTATTCACTCACTGATGCTCTTGTAAGAGCAGATCTGAAACCTTCTGCAGTTATCAGCCGGACACCGGAATCTGCAAAAAAACTCGCTCAACATTTTCAGATTGAAACATTCGGAAATGACTATTCGCTGCTCGGAAATTCTTTTCATACTTTTTTTATCTGTGTAAACAATGACAGTATTAAAAATGCGGGGGATACACTCTCAGAGCTCGATCTTGATTTCACAAGTTCGGTTTTTGTACACATGTCGGGTTCTGTTCCCTCTCATGAGCTGCAGAGCGTTGTTCATAAGGGCGGGGGTTACGGTGCTGTTCACATTCTGCAGTCTTTTCCCACTAAAGATGTTATCGATATAAACGGCAGTTACTGTGTTGTTGATTCTCCCTTTGATGATGTTAATGACACTCTGAACCGCCTTGCCGCACGTCTCGGTCTGAACCCGGTCGGCATAAAATCGGAAATGAAAAGTATTTATCATACCGCAGCAGTTTTTTCATCCAACTTTATTAATGCGGTGCTGCGGGGAGGCGAAAAACTTTTCGGCTTAACGCTTGATGAAAAACAGACGGGCGGGGCTGCCATAAATTATGAGCAGGTTTTTGACCCGATAATTAAACAGACTCTTAAAAACATCAGAACACACGGTACTGTAAACTCCCTATCCGGCCCTGTTGAAAGGAATGACATCCGGACAATAAAAGATCACATCGCAAGACTGTGTCATCATCTGGACCTGAATGACCGTGAAAATAAGTACATAATTATCTCTTATCTGGCAAATTCTCTAATGCTTACAAGAATGGCGGCAATGAAGACCGGGGCCGATCTTTCGGCGATAGAAGAGTATCTTTATCACGAACTGAACCTGTTAACAAAAAAATAACCTCAATGCCGGAGTTGATTTAAAGCCGCTTATCAAACTTTTTTTGAAATCTCTAATGCAGTATTATATTTGCACTGAATAATCAGGAGAATAGAATTATGATATTTGGAATTGCTCTTCTTGCAGCTATAGTTGCTTTTTCAGTTTTCTGGAATGCGAAAAAAAGATACAGTAAATCAGAGTCGACCTTTGCGCTCATTGGCTTTACCATAGCCGTTGTGATAGCGCTTTTTCAGTGTTTTACCATTGTTCCTGCGGGTTCAGTCGGAATCATTGATTTCCTGGGAAACGTAAATGAGAACACCCTTAAAAGCGGTGTCAGTCCCGTAAACCCCTTTGCCAATGTGGTGAAGTTCAGTATAAAAACGCTTGAAATAAAAGAAAATATGAGTATTCCTTCAAAGGAAGGGCTCACCGTCGGACTTGAAATCAGCGTACTTTATCATCTTAACCCTGATAAGGCTGCCAGCATCTATAAGACTGTCGGTGAAAACTATGCTGAGATTATACTGCAGCCGCAGTTCAGATCTGCAGTCAGAGGAGTCACTGCAAAGTATGAAGCGAAGGCGCTTTACACATCAGAGCGCGAAGTACTTGCCCGTGAGATCGCAAACGATATCTCTTCTCTTGTTAAAGAACGCGGTGTCACTATCGAAAAAGTGGCATTAAGACAAATCACCCTTCCTGCAGGACTTACCGCAGCTATTGAGGAAAAACTCAAGGCAGAGCAGGAAAGCCAGAGAATGCAGTTCATTCTTCAGCGTGAACAGCTTGAAGCAGACAGAAAAAGGATAGAAGCACAGGGTATTGCTGATTTCCAGAAGATAGTTTCTCAGGGTATCAGTGATCAGCTCCTGAAATGGAAAGGTATTGAAGCTACAGAAAAACTGGCTCAGTCAGGAAACTCAAAGATTGTTGTTATCGGCGGTAAAGATGGACTTCCGCTTATTCTGAACGGAAACTGAAAACAACCTTCGGCAGGTCAGTAATATCAGTACAGCCAGATTGAACTTTGTTGTATAATACAACAAAATTATTAATATTTGCATGCAAGTTTAATTAAGACCGGTATTCCCGGTCTTTTTTTGTTTCACATTTATAGAATTGATATATTAACCCCTTGTGTGAAAGTGCAGACTGAAATGGATGCAGAGATTCAGGTGTTTTGTATGTACTAAGGATTCACTCTTAAACACCCTTCCGGGTTATTCCTGCCTTCTGCCAGCCATTTATTACCCGTTGTTTTAATCACCCAATCCGGACAGAAACCAATGATGGTAAACTTCTCGCTTTTATTCAAATTTCCTTTGTGCATGATGAGTTCAAAAGTACTGAGTTATTTAACCCCGAAGGTTATAAATTCATGTCTGTTTGATCGGGTAACAGAAGTTAGAGCAGAACAGAATAAGGATTCACTCACCTGTTGTTTGTGAAGCCGCGGGGAAAAACCCGCCGCTCTTCAGCGCATGGGGGGATTTGGGGCCGGGAATATCTGCTCTGTAACAAACAGTAATAATGTACGGGCAATCCCGATAATCGGGAGGCGTTAGTATCCTGTTCTGCAAATTTCAAATTAACCAACTTTGGATGCGTAAACTCCGGCAGCCGTTACTACTTAATGCCCTTGCTGTTCATTGCCTCAAAATATTTTTTAACCAGATTCTGATAATCGCCGGTAAAATTTCCGGATGAGTTGTTAATTGTATCATAAATCCAGTTGCCGTTTTTATCTTTCTTTATAACAACTTCGCCCGGTGTATTACCTTTGATGTTAATGCCCGTGAAAGATTCCCGCTCTTTTTCATAATCGCGTTCATTGATTGATCTCTGAGCGTCAAGCATTTTTGAAAGAATTTTTTCCTGTTTCTGAACCAGGTCATCATTAAGTTTCTGAGTTTTCATATCTGCAACAACTTCCTGCATCTCTTTCAGAATTTTTTCGAGATTTGCGGGGAGAGTTTTAGATTTACCCGATTCCTTTGCCTCTTTATTAAGCTGTTCCATTGATTTGCGTATCAGTTCCTGCTGCTGTGCAAGCCTTTCATACATCTGCTGCTGCTCAGGCGACATATTTCCTTGCATTCCCTGCATAAGCTGCTGTGTCATATTGTTAAGGGTCATCTGCTGTCCTGACATCTGCCCCATCTGCTGAAGCAGCGACATCATACCCCCCTTTTGTCCCTGCCCCTGCTGCATCATACTCTGAAGAGCGTTCTGAGCAAGCTGTGCTGCTTCATTAAGTGATTTCATAGCCTGTCCCTGATCATTGGCAGCAGAAAAGTTACCGCGGTTCTGCATCTGATTCAGGGCGCTCATCATTTTGTTGCGTGCTGTTCCGAGAGCTTTACCCATCTCCGGAGTAATGGCAAAAGTTTTTTGTGAAAGCTCACTCATTTGCTGCAGGATTTTATCGAGGTTGCGGCGCAGATTATCCTGTTTTCTCATTTCTTCATTCAAAAGAGAATTGATGTCCGATTTTTCTGTTTCCGATTTCAGATCTTCCTGCTCCTGCGAAAGTGTAGCTATATTATCGATCATTTTCATCATGTCAGAGAAAGTCTGCATCTGATTCTGCTGAGCAAGCGCATCTTTCATTTCCTGAAGATTCTGCATATTCTGTTTCATATTCTGTGAAATCATCTGCATATTCTGCATTGCCTGCTGCATTTTGCCCTGCTTCATCATCTCTTTAGCCTGCTCCGAGAGCTGCTCATTATTCTGTTTGCTGAATTCGTTCCCGGTTTTTTCTGCAAGCTCCTGCGGAAGGTCTTTAAGTTCACTGAATTTCTCTTTAAGATCAGAGAATTCCTCTTTCATCTGATCTATCTTATCAGATATTTGGTCCTGCTTTTCAATGAGTTTTTCCTGCTGCTTTTTGTTTTTCGGATCAGTTTCTGATGCCTGTTTCTGAAGATTCTCCTGTGATTTTTTCAGATCTTCTGCTCTTTTGCTAAGCTCATCGATTTTCTGCTCAAGCTGCACTCTTTTCAGGAGATTCATAGTTCTTTCAAGACTCTTTTTAAATGCATCCTCATCAAACTGCATCTGTTCCAGATCTGCCTGAGCCTGCTTCCGGTTCATATTCTGCAGTGTTTTCTGAAGTTTTTCCATCGCATCCTTAAACTCGGGCGAAGAGAGCTCATCCATAAGTTTCTGGAGCTCCATATACTTTTCCAGGGTCTCTTTAGAAAGAAGCTTGTTATCCTGAAGCTGATCTTTGGTTTCTTTCAGCTCTTTTGAAATCTCCTCAGCCTTTTTATGAAGTTCTTCAAAACGCTCGGCTGCTTTTTCTATTCTTTCTTTCTCTTCCCATGTAAGATTTTGTTTATCCTGTTTAAGATCCCTGGAAAGTTTTTCCATCTCTTTCCGAAGTTCTTCGGCCTCTTTTACAGTTTTAGAGACATTATCTTCTATTTTCGCCTGTTTGTTATCAAGCTGATCAAAAATTTCTTCGAGTGACGGTACCTTGAGTGTCAGATCTTTTGTCCTGGCTGATTTTGGTCCGCTTATAACATCATTATCAAACACCTCAAGATAAAATGTAACCTTATCAAGAGGGTTAAGAAACATCATTGAAAGATTCCAGATGTATTCAACAACCTGAGTTTTTAATGATCCGCTGAACGGAATTTCAATTCTGGTGTATTTATCCTGAGGCTTTCCTGCTTTTGTCTCAGAAAGTCTGTAATAAAGATAAAGCTTTGAAAATCCATAATCATCAGAGATACTTACCACAACCTGCTGCCGCTGATCGTTCGGGAGATTTCCGCTTTCACGGGGAGAAATAAGCTCTATTGCGGGAGCAGCATCAGTCTTAACTGCTAAATTGTATTTAACGGGATATATGTTCGTTTTACCGTTTTCATCAGAGACATTAATGGTATAGGTCTGGTCATTGCGCAGGGTGATTACTCCCGATGCCTTGTCACCATCAACTTTTAACCGGATTTTTGATGAATCGGACATTTCAAGCCATGCAGATGAAAGCTTTTTAGTTGCATTTACCTTAAATGAAATTGCCGTTCCGAAAAGACCCGAGACATTACCGTCATCAGTTTGTATAAATCCTTTCTCACCGGAGTATGATGGAGGGGTAACCGTAATTTCAAATGACTCAACGGAGGGACGGTCAGTTACGCTAATGGTAAACTCATCAGAATTATAACTTTCCAGTCCGGCATAATAGATGGTTGAAGAGTTCACGGCTGCAAGTTTAAGTTCAAATTCGTTAGAGCCACGGGTTTTGATTCTCTGTCTTATAAACTCGGGTTGTGTTTCATCTTTTGTGTAAATATCGACAAAATCAGTAACGGGGCCGATTACTTTTACCTTCAGAGTGACACTTTCTCCACGCGTTACAAGCCTGTTTCCGGGGCTTAGTTCAAATTTATATTTGGCAGGTACGGTAAATACCGAATTAAAATTGATTATTCTCCCTGCCGATGAAGAGTATTCAGGTGAAACAAAAAGTGGCCCGAAAGATGCGAACACAACCGCAAAACAAGGCAGCAGCAATTTACGGGGCTCCTCAAAACTGATTTTTTCGTTAAAGTTTACATTCCTGATTCTCTCATAGAGATCAATAAATGCTGCCGAAATGAGTTTGTCAGAAAACCTGTTTTCACTCCCCTTTTGTACAAGCTGCAGGGAGTTTTTTATGTTATCCTTTATATCAGGAAAAAGAGCTCCGGCTTTTTCAGCTATCAGAAGGTAATTTAATTCTGAAAACGGGTTATAACGCCTGAAAACGGGCGTCAGGATATAAAAAGTAACGGGTGCAAGTAATGAAATTAGCAGGAGAAAAAATAAAACCGAACGAAAAACGATTCCCCCATGAAAAATCAGTTCAAGTGAAACGAGAGAAAGAAATGAAAGAGCAAAGATAAAAACAGTGATTAGCCCACCTTTGGAGAGGTCTCTTCTCAGATTCATATTTTCAAAGCTGATAAGTTTTTCAATCAGTTGTCTTACGGGTAAATCGTTTCTTGTCACGTTTCTTTCGCCATGTTTAATTTGTCAGAGCATAGAGTATTATGTTCGTTCCGAATTTGAGTGCCTCGGTTCTTTTTTCCTCAGGATCATTGTGCACTTCGGGGTCGGCCCATCCGTCACTCGGGTTAGATTCATAAGTATAATAAACAACAAGTCTTTCATTATAGAAAATGCCGAATCCCCTGGCAGGCTTCTCATCATGTTTATGAGTCTTCGGGGGTCCGTCGGGAAACTTATACATTATGTTATAAATCTTATGAGAATAAGGCACTTCTGTCAGTTCCTTATCGGGAAAAACCTTTTTTATTTCACGTCTGAACGCCTGGTCAAGTCCGTAATCATCATCAACATACAGAAATCCTCCGTTAATGAGATACTCTCTGAGTTTTTTAGCTTCATTTTCAGAGAAAACAATGTTGCCGTGACCTGTTAAAAATAGAACAGGATAAGCCGAGATATCGTCAGAACTCAGATCAACAAAATTATATTCAGCCTTCACCTTGAGATTAGTGTTCTCTGCGATAAACCTCATCAGATTGATATCAGCCGACTGGTCATTATACCAGTCACCTCCTCCCTGATATTTCACACGGGCAAGCCTGAAGTCACCCGATTGTGCAAAGAGAATCCGGGCTGAAGCTAATATTAAGACTGAAAGAATAATTTTCATTGAACTGTCATTTATCTGTTTTTACTTCCATCGGGATTTTTTAGTTTCATTTTATGTGAATAAACAATAATTTGGACTTCCAATTCACCAAAATGTTCATAAAAAGGTTTTATCAAGATGGCAAAAAAAATCTTAAAAATCACCGGAATAGTTATTGCTGCAGCATTTATTGTTATTCAGTTTATTCCGGTTAACAGGGATAACCCGCCGGTTGTTAATCAGGTAAACTGGGATTCACCCAAAACAAAAGAGATGTTTTACCGTGCGTGTGCAGACTGCCACAGTAATGAGACGAAATGGCCCTGGTATTCTTACATTGCTCCCGTTTCATGGCGTGTTGCAGATCATGTTAAAGAAGGCAGAAGACATTTCAATATCTCAGCAGCGGATATGGGAGAGTCTCATGAAGCCGGCAAAGAAGTTGAAAAAGGATTCATGCCTCTTTCTGATTACCTGATGATGCACAGTGAGGCAAAACTCACCCCTGAAGAACAGGCAGCCTTTATTGCAGGACTAAATAAAACTTTCCCCTCAAATGAGCGCAGAGGAAAAGAAAAGCACTCTGACGAATCTGAATACGAAAAAGGTGAATATTAATTTAAGTTAAGTCAGAAGCATAAAGCACCGGCAGCTCTTTATAACATTTATTCCGCTTCATTATGTGTGATTCTTAACAACTAACAAGATTTTATTGTGTTCTCCCGGCGGTGCCTTCACAGCCGGGAATCATCTCAAATCACTGCGCAGCCAGACAAAATTTAAGTTCCGCATAAATCCGCTTCATCCGTATAATTCATGTTTAGGTTTGTCTGCACTGCAAAAAACAAAATCTTTAATATAGCAACACCTCTCATTAATACCCGTTTATGCTGCGATGAGCAACGAACAACTCTACTTTATCATCAGCATTTTAATGGTTTTTTCAAGCTTTCCCGCTTTCAGATTGAGCAGATAAATACCGGAGGTAAGACCTGCTCCGTCAAAATCAAAGCTGTAAAAACCTGCATCAAGATGACCCGATTTAATGCTGCGCACTTTTTCACCGGCAATATTAAAAACTGATATTTCAGTAAATGCTGATTCCGGAAGAGAAAACCTGATCCCGGTGGAAGGATTGAAAGGGTTGGGGTAGTTCTGCAGAAGATCAAATTTAAGCGGTAATCCTGCAAACTGATCATCAACTCCGACCGGACTTCCCGGAAAGAACCAGGCAATCATATTCATTATGTTGGCTTTCCATAAGCCCCAGCTGTGTCCCTCCGGTTTTTCAGACCAGTATAATTCATAACCTTTTGAAATAAGACTATCCCTGAAATTTCTCATGTTCGTAAAGAGGGATTCATACGTGCCCCAAACAGAGAAGTACTTTATGTTGAGTTTTGGGCTGTTGACAATTAGGTTATAAGCCTCATAATTATTGGGCCAGAATGCAGCAGAGTGGAGCCCGCAGTTTGCGAAAACATCAGAATGATAGTAGGTAATAAGACCCGAGATATTTCCGCCGAAAGAGTCCCCCAGCACCAGCCTTGCATCTTTATCAGCAATGGTTCTGTAATTTGCATCGATATAAGGCACAAGTTCATTCACATAAAAGAGGCGGTACTGAGTTCTTTTATTTCCGGCGTATTCATCATTTCTGTTGTTCGGGTAAACGAAAACTCCTATAACGGGTTCAATTTTGTTGCTATCAATTGCGTTATCAAGAACCGTGGCGGCATTGGCCAGGTTTAGGTAATCACCACCGTCATGAAAATAAACTGTTTTATATCTTTTTGCCGGGTTTGAGGCGTATTCTGCAGGCAGATAGATCCTGACCTGGAATGAAGTGCCTGTGTTAGTACTGGAAAGATTTTTTACCTCTACGGTACCTCTTGGAACGGCGGCATTATAATTAATCTCCCACGGACGGATATAACCGGGCATTGCAAGTTCCGAATTGGGGCCATAGCCGCCGGCACAGGTCCTTGGGTTGAGAGGATCAAGTATCCAGTTATTACCGTTAGTAATTATCTTATAATCCTGCCGGGCATTCTGTTCAAAAGTTCTGAAGTAATAAAAAAAGTTGGTCCCTGAAATTTTTGTCATCTGAAGCATGGAGCTCCAGCTTGTGAAATCACCGGCTACAGCTGCTGTTGAGGCTGATCCGCGGTAAACGAATATTGCATAATTTCCGTCAATAGCGGGAATTCCCGTTGAGTTCCTGTGATGAGTTATAAAACTGTCAATTACTGCAGCTTTTGCCAGTGAATCACCGGCAGAATTCACCCTGCCGAGAAAATTGAAGAAATTTGACTGGGCTGAAATAACCTGTGTTAATAATACTAACACAGTAAAAAGTATTCTTAGGTTCATTTTTGTGTTCCTATATCATTTTCTGTAATACCATTGCGGCCTGATCAAACTCAGAAATTAGTTTTGTCATCAGTTGTTCAACGGTAAGCAAATCCTTAACGAGACCTGAACTTTGTCCTGCCTCAATTGCACCTTCATTTATATCGCCTTCAAAAATGCCTGACATCTCACGTTTTTTCCCGAGAATCTCCCTGAGTTCATCATCTCCGGCGCCGTTAATCTCTGCGGTTATTGCTCTTGCGGCAAAATCATTCTTTAACATACGCATTAAACCGATGCGGCGAAAGGCCAAAACGGTGTCATTATCTTTTGAGGAAATAACCATCTGCTTATATTTTTCATGGGCTGAAGATTCAACCGTAGCTGCAAAAGCTGTACCTAATTGGACTCCCTTTGCTCCCAGAGAGAGAGCTGCAAGAATTTGTCTGCCGTCAGCAATTCCTCCTGCCGCAATGACCGGAATCTGAAGAGCATCTGCAAGCTGGGGGATCAGGCAAAGTGTGGTGATCTGATCAGCACCATTATGACCGCCAGCCTCAACTCCTTCGCCCACCACTGCATCACAACCCGTTTCCTGAGCCTTAAGCCCCTGCTTAACAGATGAAACAACATGCACAACAGTTATTTCTGCTGACTTTAGTTTATCGATAAATTTACCCGGGTGACCGGCGGAGGTGAAAACTATCCTTACGCGCTCAGCAATTGTGACATCAATGAGTTCTTCAGCATCTCCTCTGAGAAGCGGGATATTTACCCCGAAAGGTTTTGAAGTGGAGTTCCTGCATTTCCTGATATGTTCACGTAAAAGTTCGGGTTTCATGGAGCCCGATCCGATCAGACCGAGCCCGCCGTATTCAGAAACGGCAGAGGCAAGACGGTACCCTGATGCCCAGACCATGCCCGCCTGGATAACAGGGTAAGATATTTCAAACAAGTCTGTTACTTCATTGTTAATAAACATTTTATGTGATTTCCGTTAAATTGCCGGATTTAAAAATTCAATTTAAAAAGAAAAAATATTACATTTGTAATCTGCAAATTTTTAAGGTAAAATGAGAGCAATAATTCCTGTTGCGGGTGTCGGGAGCAGACTGAAACCACACACGCACACATTACCAAAGGTTCTTCTGAACGTTGGCGATAAGCCGATACTGGGTCACATAATTTCTAAACTTCTCGATTCGGGCATTAACAAAGCCACTTTTATAACCGGTTATCTTGGCGATAAAATTATTGAATATGTATCGTCATCCTTTCCTGAACTGGATGCCGTTTACGTTGAGCAGGAATCGCTCGATGGTCTTGGCCATGCCATATACACCGCCGCACCCACTTTTGACGACGAAGAGATTTTTATAATACTCGGTGATACAATATTCGATGTGGATCTAAACGCATTTTTTGACTCGGATACAAACGTGCTCGGGTTAAAAGAGGTTGAAAATCCCACACGGTTCGGTGTTGCCATTGTTGAAGGAAGAAGGATTAAGAAGCTTGTTGAAAAACCCAGGGTTCCGCCGTCAAAACTGGCAATTGTCGGGCTTTATTATTTCAAAAATGCACAGTCTCTGGTTAAAGCACTCAATACTCTGGTTGAAAAAAATATCAGGACGCAGGGTGAGCTTCAGTTAACTGATGCCCTGCAACTCATGCTTGACGCGGGTGAGCAGTTTTCACCTTATCTTATAGAGGGATGGTATGACTGCGGAAAACCCGAAACACTGCTCTCAACCAATCAGTATCTTCTCAGTGTAAGGAGTTCTCACCCTAAAATTGAAACTTGTGTCATTAATGAACCCGTTTATATAGATGAAACAGCCGAGGTGAAGAACTGCGTACTGGGTCCTTACACCACAATAGGTGCTAATTGTAAAGTGACAGACTCAATAATCAGGAACACAATTGTTGCTCCGGGCGCAAATGTGGAAAAATGTTTGTTCGATAATTCGATTATCGGAACTAATTCAGTTATTAAAGGGAAGTACACCCGTATGAACACGGGCGATTCTTCCGAAATTGATATTAATTAAATTTCAATTAAAGGTTAAAATACGATGTCATACTACTTCACTTCGGAATCTGTATCCGAGGGGCATCCGGATAAAGTGGCGGATGCCATTTCTGATGCCGTGCTTGATGCTATGCTGGCTCAGGATCCAACTTCCAGAGTTGCCTGCGAAACCATGGTAACCACCTCAACCGCAATTGTTGCCGGTGAAATCAGAACAAATGCCAAAGTTAATCTCGAAGAATTAATCAGAGATACTATAACTAAAATAGGCTATACCAAAGAAGAGTATCTGTTTGATGCCGAATCATGCAGAGTTCACCTTCTTTTACACAAACAGTCGGGTGATATTGCCATGGGTGTTGATACCGGCGGCGCAGGTGACCAGGGACTTATGTTCGGGTATGCATGCAACCAGACCGAAGAACTTATGCCCATGCCTATAGTTTTTTCACACAAACTGGTTAAAAAATTAGCCGATATTCGTAAACAGAATCCCGGCTTAATGCCTTACCTGAGACCCGATGCAAAATCACAGGTAACTGTTGAGTATGATGACAATCATAAACCGCTCAGAATTAAAACAGTTGTAATCTCGACCCAGCATGATCCCGATGTAACCCAGGAAAAGATCAGGGAAGACGTAATAGAGAAGGTTATCAAAACAACCCTTCCCCTTCATCTTCTTGATGACAAAACCGAGTATCATGTAAACCCGACGGGAAGATTTGAAATCGGTGGTCCTCACGGAGACAGTGGTCTTACAGGACGCAAAATTATTGTTGACACTTACGGCGGATGGGCTCCCCACGGCGGCGGAGCATTCTCAGGAAAAGACCCTTCAAAGGTTGACCGTTCTGCAGCTTATGCAGCAAGACATATTGCTAAAAACGTTGTTGCGGCCGGTCTCGCAGATGAATGCCTCGTACAGGTTGCTTATGCAATTGGTGTTGCACAGCCTGTTTCAATTTATGTTGATACCAAAGGAACAGGGAAAATATCTGATAAAGCCATTTCTGATATGATTGCCAAAGAAGTTGACCTCACACCCAAAGGTATCATCGAAAGATTAAAGTTAAGAAGACCTGTCTATTCAAAGACCGCTTCATACGGACATTTCGGAAGAGATGAAGAAGGATTTACCTGGGAAGCTCTTGATTTAGCGGACACTTTCAAAAAGTATTTATAAAACATCATATTTAAGTAAAGGACGAATAATGGATCACAAACCCGGAAGTTATAAAGTAAAAGATATTAGCTTGGCTGATCAGGGCAGGATGAAGATTGAGTGGGCAGAGTCAAGAATGCCCGTTATGATGGAACTGAGAAAAAAATATTCAGAGACAAAACCCCTTAAAGGCTATAAAATTGCCGGCTGTCTTCATGTTACAAAAGAAACTGCCGTGCTGATTGAAACCCTTTCTGCGGCAGGTGCTCAGGTTTCATGGAGCGGATGCAACCCTCTTTCAACTCAGGATGATATTGCCGCAGCACTCGCAAAAAACGGTACTGAAATTTATGCATGGCACGGAATGAACGTTGAAGAGTTCTACTGGTGTATCGAAAGAACTCTTGATATGAAACCGAACCTCACACTTGATGACGGTGCCGATCTTATTTTCACTGTTCATAACAAATTCCCTGAACTCGCTGCCAACATTATCGGCGGTACTGAAGAAACCACCACCGGTGTGCACAGATTAAGAGCCATGGGAGCCGATGGAAAATTAATGTACCCTGTTATAGCTGTTAACGATGCAGAAACAAAATGGGATTTTGACAACGTTTACGGTACGGGTCAGTCATCAATAGACGGTATCTTAAGAGCCACATCTGTTCTTCTGGCAGGCAAAAAATTTGTAGTTGCCGGTTACGGTCACTGCGGAAGCGGCGTTGCGCTTAAAGCCAAAGGCATGGGATGCGATGTTATAGTTACCGAAGTTAAACCGACCGCAGCACTCAAAGCAGCTCTCGAAGGTTTCTCAGTCATGACTATGGATGAAGCAGCCAAAATCGGTGATATTTTCATCACTGCTACAGGCGTGAGCGATATTATTGTTAAGAGACATTTTGAAGTTATGAAAGATGGTGCCATTGTATGTAACACGGGTCACTATGACTGTGAAATCAACATCAATGACCTTGAAGCGGTTTCAAAATCAAAGAGAACAGTAAGACCTAATAATGAAGAATATGTTCTTCATAACGGCAACAGAATTTACCTCCTGGCTCAGGGAAGACTTGTAAATCTGGCCGCAGCTGAGGGGCATCCTTCAGAAGTTATGGATATGTCTTTTGCCAACCAGTTCATGTCGCAGGTAAGACTTGTTAACGAGCACAAAGCCGGTAACAAACTTTCTTCAGACGTTCATGATATACCTGTTGAACAGGATCAGGAAATCGCAAAAATTAAATTAGCCACTCTTGGTTACTCAATTGACGTTCTCACCGAAGAGCAGGTTAAATATATGAATGATTACTCAGCAGGCACATAATCCCCGTTCAGGTTTTCGTTTATTGATTATCTTAAGAAGGCTGTACTGATCAGGGCAGCCTTTTTTTATTGTCTCCGCCACGAAGATTTGAAGTCCCGAAAGATAATTATATAATTGAACCTTTTGGCTCGGAGAGGTTCAAGAGCAGCATATGGTTGCAGTAAATGAATCGGTTCTTTGTAGGGGTGTTACGGCATTCTCCCTTATATCATCCTGGTCCGCAGCCGGGCAGATTTGATCCCGCCGCTCCTCTGTTTGCACATGAATTTCAAAAATTATCACGAAATACTTTTACCAACTATATTACAATTTACCGATAGAATAACCTGAGTGAAAATACGGGACGAGTAAACACTTACACTTCCGCTTAACTCACCCCATTTAATACCTGCAAATTTCACATAAGATACTTGAGCCTATTGTATAACGCATAATAAAAAAAGTTGAGATTACTGATATGGATCATTCCTCATCCTTAAGCGGCGGAGTGTATCCTGTTCCTCACGCGGCTGATTGAGTCATGCTTACGGAATGATAATTTAAGGTTGGATATTGTTACATCAGAAAAAAATTAATTGTATATTGCAGATTAACCCTTTCAAATTCAACTTTAGATTAATTCAGAGGCTGTTTTGCACCTGACTCTCAAAAGGAAAGTAGTCTTTCTGGTTGCTGCCGCAGCAGTGTTACCTGTGCTGGTGATGCTTATGATCACTATCAGTTTTCAGACAGAGTTATCAGATAAGGCGTATAAAGAAATTGATTCACTGGCGGTTGGTAAGGTAAACAGGACAATTCTTGACGTGTACAATCTGTGCAGCACCTCAAATTCTCTCCTGCAAACGAAGATTGATTATGCGATTGCGGTTGCGGAAGATATCATGGCCCGCCGCGGTAAATTCAGGTTCACGGATGAAACTGTAACCTGGAATGCCGTGAACCAGCTTAATGATGAAACTTCAGAAGTTGAACTGAAAAAAATGCTTATAGGTGGTGATTGGCTTGGGCAGACTTATTCATTCAACAGAGAAATTCCCGTTGTAGATGAAGTAAAAAAACTTACCGGTATTGACTGTACAATCTTTCAGAAGATGAATGAAGAAGGTGATATGATTAGGGTGGCTACCACAGTGGCCGATAATAACGGTGACAGGGCCATGGGAACATTCATCCCTTACAAGAAACCGAACGGAGATCCGAGTCTCGTAATTGAATATGTTCTGCGCGGTGATCCCTTCAAAGGTGTGGCATGGGTTGTAAACGCCTGGTATCTTTCTATATATAAACCGATCAGGGATGCCGGCGGAAATATTGTCGGAATGATTTATGTTGGTGAGCGCCTTGACAAGATTACAAGTATAAACGAAACGGTCAGGGAGATGAAAATTGCAGAAAACGGATTTATTCAGGTTTGGGGTACCGAAAACCAGCATCAGGGGAAGGTTATAATTTCGAGGGATGGTGAAAAAGAAGGTGAAAATATCTGGGAACTCAAGGATGCCGATGACAAATTTTATATTCAGGAATTAACTCAGGCTGTAATTGAGCAAGAACCCGGTACCACGATAACAAGAAAAGTAACGATTGCAGACCCGGACAATTTTTCCAGGCTCACAAATTACATGCTCTTTTCGGTCTATTTTTATGACTGGGACTGGGTAATAACGGCCGTTGTTCCTGAAAAAGAGTTCTATTCTGCCAGGTACTCTGTTGAGCAGAGCGCAGGAAATTTTATTATAAGTCTGCTGGTTACCGGACTTACAGTATTGCTTGTTGTTCTGTTTGCCGCATACTATTTTGGCGGAAAAGTTGCAAAACCGATCTCACTCGTTATTTACAGCGTGAAAAAAATTGGTGACGGCAGTATCAGAGGAGCAGATGATTATCTTACTCGCAGTCTCCAGACATCAAAAATGCTTCCTTCTGTTAACTCCGGAAACAATTCTTTCCTGAGTAAGAATTTTGACAGAAATGATGAATCAAAGCTTCTTTTGTTTGAATTCAGCAATATGCTTAAGAATCTTACATCGCTTGTTGATGAAGTTCAGAAATCAGGAATAAATCTTGATGCCTCGGCAACCCAGATCTCAGCATCAGCCCGTGAGCTTGAAGCAAGTGTTGCGGAACAGGCTGCATCAATAAAAGAAGTTTCGGCAACAACCAAAGAAATAGCTAATACATCCTCCGAACTGCTTGAGACCGTTGAAACCACCGTTACAAAGTCGGTTGTGGATACTTCGGTGATGGCAGAAAAGGGAAGAAATAACCTGAGACAGATGGAAAATGCAATGCACCAGCTTATTGTTGCCACAGGTTCCATTTCATCAAAACTCGCAGTAATAAATAACAAGGCTGCCAAAATATCAACGGTAGTGGTTACAATTAACAAAATTTCAGAACAGACTAACCTTCTTTCCCTTAATGCAGCCATAGAAGCTGAAAAAGCAGGTGAGTACGGCAAGGGATTTGCTGTTGTATCAAGAGAAATAAGCAGGCTGGCAGACCAGACGGCAGTGGCAACTTTCGAGATTGAACAGATGGTGAAAGAGATGCAGTCATCAGTTTCAACAGGTGTAATGGAAATGGACAAGTTTTCTGAAGAAGTAAGACGTAATGTTGAAGATGTCTCAGCTATCACCGGGCAGTTAAATGCAGTCATTGAAGGCGTGAATAATTTAATTCCCAATTTTGAAGCAATGAAAAGAGGAATACAAAATCAGACTATAGGCGCAGATCAGATTTCAGAGGCTATGAATCAGCTATCTGTTTCGGCTGAACAGACTAAAAATGCTCTTCACGAGTTCAGGGATGTTACAGAACAGCTCAATAAGGCACTGTTTAATCTAAGAAATGAAGTGGCAAGATTCAATGTTCAATCTTAATTACAATTTTAACCGTAAAGCCAGAGAGATGCTGAAAAAATTCACCGTCTCTCAGAAAATAACCTTCCTCGGCATTATACTTGCCATTCCCATGATTATCCAGATGTTTTTTCTGGTTATTAATTCAAGCAGGGATATTGATATTGCCGAAAAAGAAATTGCCGGGCTGGAGATAATCCGCCCTCTTTCTTCGGTAATTGAATTTGTTTCTCTCCATAAGCTTCATTCTGTAAGCGCAGCATCCGGAAACGAAGTTTCAGCGGGTAAGCTTAAAGGTCTTACAAGAAGTATAGATATCGCATTCAAAGGTCTTGACTCAATCTTTAATGAACACAGCAGGTACCTCTCGCTTAAAGAAAAAGATTTAAAGAATGCTTTTAAACACCATCTCAATCCTGTAAAACTGAAAAAAAGCTTTGACGGAATAGCTGAAAAAGCAAACATTGCCAATCCTGATGAACTTGAATCTGAACATAATAAGCTTCTTGATGCCCTCTTTGATCTGCTTAAGCTGACAGGTGATAAGTCGAATCTGATTCTGGATCCCGAGCTTGATACATATTACATGATGGATATTGTGGTGATAACGATGCCGGGTATAATTGATCAGCTCAGCGAAACAAGCCTTGCCATTTCAAAGCTTAGTTTTGCGGGTGATTCTGCATCAGATGATATGAAATTTAAGTTTCTGGCGCATTATAATGAATTCAAGAAACTTGCATCTGTGAAACTGCTCTCTAATGTTCAGCTTGTTGTTCAGTCTGATGAAGAAAATCACGGCGCTAATGAAGATGTTCAGAAGCTGCTTCCTGTAATGACAGATTCTCTGATAACTGAGCTTAACGCTCTCATTGACATTATGGGTAACATGGCTGCAGGACTCGTCTCAGACGATATTAAAAATCTGATACCAAAAACCGGTACGGTTTCGGCGAATGCCTTCGCCTACTGGCAAAAGGCAAATACCTATCTGGGAGAAATGCTCGGAAAAAGAATAAGTTATTACAGCAGAATCAGATTCACGGCAATATTTATTTCCCTGCTGGCAATTGCATTTGCTGCCTGGCTTACCATCATCATCTCAGGACAGCTTATTAATCCGATATCCCGGGTGTCAAAGATTTCAGAAGTAATTGCCGAGGGGAAAATTGAGATGGCACGTGAAATGCTGACAGATTTTGACTCTCAGAACAATCA
>CAYPMQ010000001.1:0-35340 GCA_964411625.1 uncultured Ignavibacteriaceae bacterium | reverse complement strand
ATGCAGGAAGCAATAATCCGGATGAAGTGGCTTGGTTTAAGAATAATTCAGGAGACATGACCAATCCGGTTGGCCTGAAAAAACCGAATGAGCTGGGACTTTATGATATGTCGGGTAATGTCTGGGAGTGGTGCTGGGACTGGTACAACAGCCTCCCCTCAGGAGAGTATAAAGATCCGACGGGTGCTGTGGAGGGAAGTAACCGAGTAGGCAGAGGGGGTGCATATTTTCTCGAAGAGAAGTACCTCAGTACAACCGAAAGATCCGGTTTTTATGCGATGTGGAGCAGTAATATTATGGGGCTGAGACTGGTGAGAAACGGCTCATAGGGAGGTTCGTTCTTGGTTCTTCGTTCTCGGTTCTTCGTGTCTTGTCCTGATATATATTGACATAAGGAACACTTAAGACCTTTTAAGAATTGCCTCTGTCAGAATTTGCATTACGAATTCTGCACCAGGCAGGGAGTTTTTCCGGGGCTGAGAGATTTCCCTATAAGAAGTCAACATAGGGTTTAGTGCCCACGATAGCAGTGAAAATTCAGCTTTTGTTGAAATGATAAAACAACCCGGATAAATGAGCTTCCTGTACTATTTTATTTCAATTTTGAGGATCTCAACCATCAGGGGTATACACTCTGCAACCATCAGATCTGTAATTATTGACCTTAAAAATCGGGATTCAGCTTTTAGTCTTATTCAAATCTGATAATCTGAAGATAAAATATATATATTATCAGTTTAAGGATTAAACTGGCTTTAACAATACTGTGTAAACAATAAACGCTTTTTTTAGGCCATCATCTTAAGCTTTTCTTTGAAGCTCCTGTCTGAAAATTTCAAATGAGAGGAACCAGTCCAGTTCATACTCACGGCCTGTACCTCCCTTATAAAATGAATCCACCAGTTAAGTAATTTTTGAATAGTTCGAAGTTCAATGTTCAATGTTGTTGTCAATTGTTTTAAAGTAACTCAGCAGTTAATCAGTCAATGCAGCTGCCGACAGGTTTAAGCATCTTAACAGACCGATCCCGAAAATCGGGACGGCGTTACAAGATGTTGTCAATTGTTTTCAGAGTAACTCTGCATCAGAATTACACCACTAAAAATCACGGCATAAAGAACGACTATCTACCTGTTCACCTCGTCAACATCATTCACAAACATCACAAGAACCCCGGCAAAAATCATTGATGCACCGCCGAGCATAATAGTATAAATTGAATGATTTCCGAAAAGATGATGGGTTATAAGTCCAAGAATTCCGGCGGCCAGGATCTGGGGGAGCACTATAAAAAAGTTAAAAACCCCCATATAGAACCCCATTTTATTCTGCGGTAATGCCCCGGCAAGAATTGCATAAGGCATTGCAAGAATGGACGCCCACGCAAGACCAACTCCAACCATGGGCAGCAGCAGCATATTCGGATCTTTGAAGAGGTAAAATGAGATCAGTGAGACACCGCCGATTACAAGCGAGATCATGTGCACCGTTTTTCGTGATGTCTTTCTGGCAAGAGGCGGCAACAAGAATGCCACTACCGCTGCAAATCCGTTGTATGCGGCAAACAGCACCCCTACCCAGTTGGCACCATCATTGTAGAGATCAGAATTTGATGTTTGTGTTACTCCGTAAATATGGGAAGTCACGGCGGAGGTGGAATATATCCACATAGCAAAAAGTGCGAACCAGCTGAAAAACTGTACTACAGCAAGCTGCTTCATGGTTTTGGGCATTGTTATAATTGAAGTGAAAATTTCTTTTATCAGAGGGCCGGGAGAGACATCTGATTTCTCTTTTTTGAACTCCTCCATATTTTCAGGGGGATATTCCTTTGTCCTGAAAATTGTCCAGAGAACGGCCGAGAGAAATGCGAATGCGCCGACATAAAAAGAATATATCACGGAGTCAGGTATATATCCGGCAGGTGCACTGTTGCTGATCCCAAACCAGTTAGTAAATATATAAGGGAGTGCTGAGGCAACAACCGCGCCGGTACCGATGAAAAAACTCTGAACTGCAAACCCGACCGTGCGCTGTTCGGATGGGAGCAGATCTGCCACGAGTGCCCTGAAGGGCTCCATTGTAATGTTAATAGAAGCATCCATTAGCCAGAGTGTACCTGCCGCAATCCATAAAACGGGAGAGTTGGGCATAATAATCAGTGCAAGTGAGGAGAGTATTGCACCGATAAGAAAGTAAGGTCGTCTTCTGCCCAGTTTTCCCCAGGTTCTGTCGCTGAAATATCCTACAAGCGGCTGAACAAGCAAACCCGTTGTGGGTGCCGCAATCCAGAGGATTGGGATGCTGTCTATACTGGCGCCAAGTGTTTCAAAAATTCTGCTGACGTTGGCATTCTGCAGTGCAAATCCAAACTGAATTCCGAGGAATCCAAAACTCATATTCCATATCTGCCAGAAACTAAGCCTGGGCTTCGGGGTGGTGTTCCCGCTCATAGAAATAACTCCGTAACAGTAAATTTAGCCGTTAATCAATTTTCAATTTTTCGTATTTTAATATATGTAAAAGTTAGTTTCTAAATATACTTAAACAGTTACGGAGTACCGAATGATTGAGATGCAGAAGAAGTTGACGAACACCTTTTATGCCGTACTGGCTTTACCGGCCACGGCAATGGGTTTTGCGCTTTCGATACAGATAGCCGCTTTGAGCTGGATTCTTAACACACAATATAAACTCGATATACATGAAATAGGATTTGTCTGGGCAGCGGGACCTCTGGCAGGAATTATAGGACAGGTTACCATAGGTCTGATCAGTGATAAAGTCTGGTTCTGGGGCGGAAGAAGGCGGCCTTTTATCATTATTGGTGGTGTTTTAGCTGCTCTCATGCTTGTTGCACTCCCCAATATAGATAAGATAAGCAGTTTCTTGGGGCTGACCAGTATCATTGTTGTCGCCACAATTGTTGCGCTCACGCTCGATCTGGCCATTAATGTCAGCTTCAACCCGACAAGATCCATCATTGCAGATGTTACTCCTGAAGGTGATCAGAGAACCAAAGGATACACATGGATGCAGACCATTTCCGGTTTCTTTGGTGTAATGGCTTACTTCATGGGGGTGATATTCGGAAACTACGTTCTGATATATGCCGGGGCAGTTATTGTACTTCTCTTCTCGATTCTTCCCCTCTTTTTTATAACAGAAAGCAAAGATATTGAAGTTGTTTCCAAATCAAAGGATAAAACAAAAGATGAGCCTGTTAAAGGAAAAACAGAAACAGTTGAACTCCTTAAAATTTACCTCGCCCATGCATTTTCGTGGATCGGCGTGCAGACAATGTTCGTTTATATCATTGCTTTTATTCAGCAGAAATTTTATCCGGGATTTGACTTTTCGAACGCAGCCAATGCTGTGAACAAAGCAACTGAAGCAATACAGAAATCAGTTGGCGATAACATCTCCTATACGTTCATGATCCTGAACATTGTTGGCTTTATTGTGCCTGCTTTTGTGCTTGAGCCGATCTCCGAGAAACTCGGAAGGGTTAAAACTCATGTGCTGGCTCTCGCACTTATGGCTGCCGGATATCTTGGTATTGCATTTTTGGCAACTTCTCCTGCCATGCTCTATATCCTGATTGCAATATGCGGTATCGGCTGGGGTGCGATTGTAAGTCTGCCATTTGCCATCATGTCTGAAAAAGTAGCCAAAGGCAAAATGGGATTATTCATGGGTATCTTTAATCTTTCTGTTGTTTTGCCCCAGCTTGCGGTATCATTATTTGTAGGAACTATCGTTCTTAATATGACTGATAAGAATATTATTTTTATAATCTCAGGAGTTTCACTCGCAATATCCTCCGTTCTCTGGCTGATTGTACAGGAGAGCAAGCGTTCAGGCTCTAAATCAGCAATGCCCTCAGGCGGAGGACACTGATTTGTCTGAGACAATTGTATTTGAAAACGGATTATCCCTCGTACCGGTTACTGGGGATAATACTCTTACATTCATAACTCAGGTAAAGAAACTCGCCGGGTATGAAAAGCTGCTTGATATAGTAGAAATGAATGAAGAACTTGTACATAAAGTATTTCTCTCTGAGGGAACAAATGTAAGAGGTTATATAGCATTTTACGAGGGTAAAGACATCGGATTCACAATCTGGTTTTATAATTTCTCTTCATTTAAGTGCAGAAAAGGTCTTTATCTTGAGGATCTCTACATTGATCCGGAATACAGAGGGAAAGGGTTTGGTAAAACCATCCTGAAATATCTCGCATCATTGGCAGTGAGTGAGGGTTGCGGCAGGTTTGAATGGGCAGTTCTTGACTGGAATACTCCCGCTATTAATTTTTATAAATCGCTTGGAGCTGTACCTATGGATGAATGGACCATTTTCAGAGTGGAGGGGGAGGCTCTTCAAAGGCTGGCAGAGTGATAGTTATGATTTATGAGTTCAGAGTTATGATGACTATAAGCTGCAGGTTGCTCTCGGATAGTTTGGCTTTAGCCATATAATACTTTTTGAGAAGGTGAAATTCAGGCATGGGGTTAAGACACGGTTTTATCGGGGCTATAGATTTTGAAATAGTTATGATTGATGAATTCAGACTCATGATGATCTGTTGCCATCGGTATTAACCGACGGATAAGATGCTCCCGGATGCCCCGGCTATAGCCTCTTTGAAAAAGCCGCAAGAGGCTAAACGGGAAAGAAAAAGATGAAGAAAAATATTTACAATCCTGCAGTGATATTTGAACTTAAACTTAGTTCGCGGCTGCAAATGTGATTCCCTGAAATCATCAGTTCTTCATTCCAAAGTTTAAGTTCAATTTTATTTCAGATGCAACAAAAACTGACACTAAGAAAACTGACTGAAATAATTCTGGCTGAGGATAACTCAGCGCTTGTTATCTCTCCTTCGCTTCTCAAAACGGAATCTGTAAAATTATACCGGAACTGCAAGCGGGTAATCAGACTTGGTGATTACAACAGCTATGAAAAGTTCTTTGCCGATGCAGAAAACGCTGTCAAACAAGGGGAGTATCTGTTGGCTTATCTGCCCTATGAAACCGGATATTTATTTGAACAGAAATTCAAACACTTCCTCCAGGATGATTCAGTTAAACAATCTGCCTTATCTGCAGCGTTTTACTGCTATGACAAAGTACAGGATGTTACTCCGGATCTGAGTGATTTCTCATTTGATCCGGTCAAAGCGGCGGTAAAAGACTTTCAGATCAACAGGAGCAGGGATGAATTTGTGCAGGATATAAAACTGATTCGGGAGCATATAAAGGATGGTGATACGTATCAGGTAAATTATACCGTTGAGGGCGGATTCAGGTTTGAGGGTGATTTTGAGGAGCTTTTCCTCTCCTGCGTTTATAACCAGTCGGCTGATTATGTGTTCCTGATAAATCACAGGGGAAAGCTTACTTATTCAATTTCACCTGAGTTATTCTTCAGAAAATCTGGTGGTAAGATTACTGTGAGGCCAATGAAGGGCACCACAAAACGAGGTGATGATCTCAGGCAGGATAATGCTCTTGTTAAAAAGCTCAAAAACAGTGAAAAGGAGAGAGCGGAAAATGTAATGATAGTTGATCTGATGCGAAATGATCTCGCCAGGATCTGCAAACCGGGGTCAGTAAGTGTTGAAGAACTTTTCAGCGTGGAGACTTATGAAAAAGTGCATCAGATGGTGTCTCAGATCTCGGGAACCCTGGAGGAAGATAAATCTCTTTCAGATATTTTCAGGTCGATATTCCCATGCGGTTCAATTACAGGTGCTCCCAAAATAAGAACCATGGAGATAATCAGGGAGCAGGAGCAGAGAAACAGAGGTATATACTGCGGGAGCATCGGGATCATCAATCAAGACTCTGCAATGTTTAATGTTGCCATCCGTACGTTTGAGATAGATAAAAACTCCCGGAAAGGTGTGATAGGACTTGGCAGCGGAATTGTATTTGATGCATATCCTCAGAGTGAATATGAGGAAACTCTGCTCAAGGGTACATTCCTCACAAATCCGGGAAAAGAGTTTTTTATATTTGAATCTATGCTGATAAAAAAAGGGAGATATCACTATCTTAAAGAACACATGGAACGGTTGAATCGTACTGCTGAAATGCTGTTATTTAAAGTAAACTATTCCGAGCTCTCTGCTCATGTCAGTTCAATCCCGATGATCAGAACCTACCATCCTTATAAACTTAAATTTTCTTTCTCCAAATACGGCGATATTAAAGTGGAAGAAACCAAACTCGAATCTGATAAAGGTAAGAAGAAGGTCAGAATTGCCGATGAAGTTTTGCCGGTCAATGATAAATTAAGGTTGTATAAAACCACGAACAGAGAAACATATAACCGCTGGTACTCAAAGGCCGTTGAAGAGGGCTTGTATGATTATCTCTTTTTCAACGAAGAAGGTTTTCTGCTTGAAGGATGTATCAATAATGTAATCATTCAGGAAGGCAGCAAACTGATCACTCCACCCTTAAAGCTTCATATTCTCCCCGGAATAATGAGGGCAAAACTGAAAAAGGCAAATAACATATCTGAAGAACTGATTACGAGGGAGCGTTTGATAAATGCGGAGAAGATCTATTTAAGTAACTCGGTGAGAATGCTGCAGGAAGTTACACTGATTCTGTAACCATTGTGATATTTTCACGGCTGAAATTGACACCCACCAAAATTATCTGCTTTCCTTTCCCTGAATATTTCTCGTAGTACTTTTTAGCATGAATCTGTTCAAGAGCAATACCCGGGGTTTTGTCATACTTGAATTCCACTATGTAAATTTTATCCTTTGTTTCCATAATCCCATCTATCCGGCCGAGGTTTGTATTAACTTCTGCATCACTTCTGATTCCTGTCAAAAACATTATCATAATAAAAAGGGAGTGATAATACTTCTCTTCTGCCATAAAAAGATTAGAAGGGATCTGGGCGAAAAGCGCTTTTAACAGACGTAGGAATGATTCTGTGTCGCCATTCTTAAGTGCATCCCTCATCTTCAGGCTCTGAATATTAAGTGATTCAGGGTTTTCAGCCAGAAGTTCTGAAGTGATCAGCCGGTAAACTGCATCTTTAACCTCATAATTTGGGTAATCGAGTACATATGTATTGACTCCGAAATATTCCTGCAGACGTTTTATCGTAAGATATCCGGTCTGGAAAAGAATGCTGGTAAGTGAAATTCTTGAAAGATCATCTGAATTAAAAGAAGATTCAACAGCCTCAGCATTTTCGATAGTGTTCAGATCAAAATTACTTTGCCTGAGCAATTTTATAAGATGTGAAGGCGTTCCGGTAGTAAACCAATAATTACCAAATGTTTTTTTGTCAAAGTAATTGAGCACCGAGAATGGATTAAATACCTTAGAAGAGCCATCCCAGGAATAACCATTATACCAATTAGCTAACGAGTTAACGAGTTCCTGCTTTGTGAGATTCTTTTCTCCGGTAACAGATTCAATATAATCACCAAAACAAGTTTCAATTTCATCAACCGTATAACCCATAATTTGAGAAAAGTCACGATGGAGTGAAATATCCACTATCTGATTCATACCGGAAAAAAGTGATACCTTGGAAAACTTGCTCACCCCGGTAATAAACATAAATCTGATATACTGATCCAGTCCTTTAATCGAGGTGAAAAAATCTCTCAGAATAGTTTTATTTCCCTCAGCATTATCTATTAAATCGAGATGATCAACTATCGGTTTGTCATATTCATCTACAAGAATGACAATACTCTTTTGATATTTATCATAAAAACCTTTTACCAGAAGATCAATTCCCCGCTGAGGAAATTCCGTGTTTACATCAATATTTTCAACAGCGCCGATTTCCCGGAGAGTAATCATTAGTTGTTGATTAAAGATCTCCGGAGTTTTGTTCGGAATGGTAGAAAAATCTATTCTTATTACAGGTGAAGATTCCCATGAATTGATGTTTTCAACATCCAGGCCCTTAAACAGGGATTTATTTCCATTGAAGAATTCCGCCAGTGTGGATACAAACAGTGATTTCCCAAACCTTCTTGGTCTTGATAAAAAGACATATTTATATCTTTCCGTCATAGCGGGGATAAACCGGGTTTTATCAACATAAAGCATATTGCCGTTGATAATTTCAGAAAAAGTCTGGATTCCGAGCGGAAGTCTTTTCATCAGGGCAGTGTAATGTTTGTGATTTTGCTAAACAATTTAATTTCTATCTTCAAAATACAAAATTTCATGCGGAAGTATTAATATAGTACATTTTACCAAAAACGAATGTTTTAATCCAAAATCGGTTTTTTTGAATTAAAAAATGATTTACTTTTGTTACTGATATAAATAATTGATATTTTTCCCTTTTAACTGAAGTTACTTACTGATGCCCGAACACAATAACGATGAATTAATAAAAAGAAAGTCTGACCACCTCAGACTCTGTGCCAGCGACCGTGTCAAGTATAATACTAAAACAAACGGTTTTGAGCATTATGAATTCATACACAATGCTGTAACGGAAACTGATATAAACGAAATTGACCTGAATACGCTTTTTTTGGGACATGAAATCAGTCTGCCGTTTATGATTTCATGTATGACGGGCGGTACTGATGAGGCTAATAACATCAACCTCAAACTGGCCGAAGCGGCCCGGGAACTGAACATTCCGCTGGGTCTTGGTTCTCAGCGTTATCTGCTTGAAAGCGATAAGCTTGTTCATCATTTTGAACAGATAAGAAAAGAGTCCGGAAATGTTCCTCTGGTCGGCAATATTGGTGCCGCACAAGTAAGTTTATCTGAAAATCCCGATGAATTTTCAAGACTGGTTGAAGCTTCAAAAATTGATGTGCTGGCAGTGCATCTTAATCCTGCTCAGGAGTTGTTTCAGAAAGGCGGAGATCTCAGCTTTTCATGTCTGTTAAAAAATCTTGAATACATGACGCGTCATTTTGAGATTCCCATCATTGCAAAGGAAGTAGGTTCAGGAATTGACTATGAGCCCGCAAGAAGACTGCTGGATACAGGTGTGGGAGGTATTGATGTTGCCGGAGCAGGCGGTACAACCTGGACGGGTGTTGAAATACTTCGCAACGGGGGTGATAATTCTGATCAGTTCTGGAACTGGGGTTTACCGACCTCTTACTGCATTAAAAAAGTATTTGAACTGAAAATGGGGTATCATTTTCTTCTGATCGGTTCGGGCGGTATAGATAATTCTTTTGATAATGCAAAAGCTCTTGCCTTAGGGGCAGATATCACTGCTTCTGCCAGAAAAGTTCTTCAGGCGCTGTTAGACGGCGGCACGGAGGGTGTTATTAATCTTATAAATGGTTATTTTGAAGATCTTAAGAAAATAATGTTTCTTACCGGGTCTTCAAATCTTAGTGAGCTCAGGAAAAAAAAATTAATACTAAAAAGCGAGTTGTTTTAAGTGACTTCAAACTTCAGACGGATTTACGAAGATCTTAAGAATATTATCGATGCGAAACTGACCACGGCACTTGAAGGAAGGGCTCCTCTTTCCCTTTATAAACCCGTGGATTATATTCTGGTGAGTCCGGCAAAAAGGCTTCGGCCTATACTGGTACTTTTTTCCGCTGCATCGGTTGGCGGGAAACCTGAGAATGTTTACAACGCGGCTCTTGCCGTTGAGATGCTGCACAACTTTACACTCATCCATGATGATATTATGGATAACGCTGATACACGGCGGGGACTTGAGACCCTCCATAAAATTTACGATGTTAACACAGCAATTCTGGCAGGCGATGCACTTATGGCGGTTGCCTATGAGTATCTCCTGAAGGATGTCAGAAAAGAACATCTCCAGGTACCTTATCTGTTTACAAGAGGGCTTATAGAAGTATGTGAGGGGCAAAGTCTTGATAAGGATTTTGAGGTCAGAGACACAGTCACTCTTGAAGAGTATCTTGAGATGATCTCCAAAAAGACTGCTGCTCTTTCAAGAACCTGTTGTTCAATGGGCGGTGTGCTTGGAAACGGCACTATTGAAGAAATTGATGCACTCACTGAATACGGACTGAAGCTGGGACTTGCATTTCAGATTCAGGATGATCTGCTTGATATCAGCGGAAGTGAGGAATTCGGCAAAAAAATTGGCGGGGATCTCCTTGAAGGCAAAAAGACATTTCTTTTTATCAAGGCACTTGAAAAAGCTTCAGGCGCAGATAAAGAGGAGTTTCTCAGGGTTGTAAGAAACAAGGGATGCAAAAAGAACGAAATTGGAAAATTCAGGGATCTTTATGAAAAGCTCGGAGTGCTGGACGAAGCAAGGGCTGAGGTGGAAAGGATAAGCTCCGAGGCAATAGATTCACTCAAACATCTCAGTAACCGTGAATACGCCGGTTATCTGGGAGATCTTGCAAACGCACTAATCAAACGAAGCAAATAGAGGATGATTCAAAAGACAGTTACAATAGTTAACAGGGCTGGGCTTCATGTAAGGCCTGCATCAACAATTGTAAAAACCGCAGGAAAATTTGAAGCCGATTTTTTTATAAGTCATGAAGGGTACCGTATTAACGGTAAAAGTATTGTGGGAGTCATGACACTCATTGCACCTCAGGGAGCAGAACTGCTGCTTGAGTTCGATGGTAAAGACGAAGAAAAAATGTGCCAGGAAATCAGTTCCCTTATTGAAGGAGGGTTTGGCGAGCTTTGAAAGAGATAGAACTATTACTGAATGAGTCAGAAAACTGGATTAAGGGTATTCCCGCTGCTCCGGGGATATTTATTGGAAGGTTTCACCTTTTCATAAAAGAAGAGGTCCATATTGAGGAGCAGGAAATATCAGACGTTGATGATGCACTTAAGTCATTCAATGACGCAATAGAACGCTCAAAGTATGAACTCAGTAAAATATTTGCACTCGCTAAAGAGAAAATGGGTGAAAAACGCGCCGAAATCTTCGAAGCACAGATCATGGTTCTTGAAGATCCTATAGTGCTTGATGAAATAAGAACCCGCATCAGAAAGGAAAAAAGGGATCCTGCCGTAATTGTTGCCGAAGAGTTTGATAAATTTATCACAATGCTCAATCGCAGTGACGATATTTACTTTAAGGAACGTGCTTTTGATATAGAGGATATAAAGAACAGAATTCTCAGAAACATCAGCCGGAAAAGATGGGTTTCAAGAATAGAAAATGATGTTGCTGTAGCAGGAGCAAATCTTACTGCCGCAGATACTCTTCTTTTCTCCAGATGCAATGTAAGAGGTTATATTACCGAGGAAGGGGGGCTTACTTCTCATGCCGCAATTATTGCCCGATCGCTGAATATTCCCGCCGTGCTCGGAGCACATTCCCTCGTGGAAAGATTAAATGACAATTGTTGTGAAGTTATAATAGACGGCTATAATGGTTATATAATTTTTAATCCGGATCATAAGCAGAGAGCCTTTTACGATAAAAAATCTGAAATTGTCGCAAAGGTAAATTCGGAGCTTTCGGGACTGAAAGATATAAGCTCATCCACTAAAGACGGTGTGAAAATATCACTTCTGGCAAATATTGATGTTTCCGATGAGCTGCTGATCGCCGAAGCTAACGGCGCAGAAGGGATCGGGCTATACAGAACTGAGCAGATCATTGAAGAGACAGGTGAATTCCCTGATGAAAATTATCAGACTAAACTGTATTTTGACATAACCGAAAAAAACTACCCTAAAGACGTTACCATCAGAGTATTTGATCTCGGTGGTGATAAAACAAGGCTGTTTCATAAAACCGAGTACAATCCCTTCCTTGGTTTAAGAGGTATAAGATTTCTCCTCAGCAATAAAGAATTATTTAAATCCCAGCTAAGGGCGCTTATAAAGGCATCATATAATAATAATCTGAACATACTTCTCCCCATGATTTCGGTATTTGAGGAGATTGATGAGTCAAAAAAACTGATTGCTGAATGTGAAGCTGAACTGGGTGTGACACACCGGAAATTTAAGCTCGGTATCATGATAGAAGTACCTTCTGCTGCCGATCTGATACCATTTCTGGGCGGTGAAGTTGATTTCCTGAGCGTGGGCACTAATGACCTTATTCAGTACTCGCTTGCGGTTGACCGTGCCAATGATGAAGTAGCATATTTATATCAGGAATTTAATCCTTCATTTCTGAGAATTCTGAAAAGAATTGCAGATAATGCTGCCGGATCAAATCTTCCTCTGAGTCTGTGCGGTGAAATGGGAGCTGACCCCAGAGCAATTCCGTTGTTACTGGGACTTGGCTACAGATTTTTGAGTGCATCACCTGCCGGAATTCCTCTGATGAAAAAAATCATCCTCTCAGTGAATATCACAGACTGTGAAAAACTTGCCGAAGAAGCTCTCAGATGCAGATCGGCTTCAGCCGTTGAGCACCTGGTGGATAAATTTTTCACGGGAAATGAAATAGCAATTCCTAAAGATTTGGTGTAACTGCTGATCCGGGAAAATTTATTGCATCAGAAATTAAAGCAGATTCTGTAAATTAAATTCTTGCTATGGTTTGAAAATGCTGATAATATTTGCGGTTAACATATATAATTTTTCCTGATAAATAAATTTTACAACCCTTGAATAAATCCATTATCCTGTTTATACTGATTCTGATGCTTTCAGTGACTTCATTCAGCCAGTACTATTACTTCGGCAGGAATAAGGTTCAGTATGAAAACTTTGAATGGAAGGTTCTTAAAACCACAAATTTTGATGTCTACTACTATGAGGAGATTGAGGAGATTGCAGAAAAAGGGGCTAAAATTGCAGAAGACTCATATCAGTATCTCAAAACCGAGTTCAATCATCTTGTTACATACAGAATACCTCTGATATTTTATAACACCTCTACTCATTTCCAACAGACAAATACGACCCCGGGTTTTATTCCAGACGGTGTGGGAGGCTTTTTTGAGTTCATGAAGGGGAGAGTTGTTATTCCTTTCTCAGGTTCATTAAGTCAGTTTGAGCATGTAATAAAGCATGAACTTGTGCATGTATTCATGACAACTAAGATTACAAAACTATTCTCTGACAGGCGACGAACTGATCTGCTCGTTCCTCCGCTCTGGTTTGTGGAGGGAATTGCAGAATACTACTCCACAAGATGGGATGCCCAGGCGGAACAGGTAATGCGAGATGCCGTGCTGAACGGATATTTTGTAAATCTTGAAAACATGTATTCAATATACGGCACCTTTCTTATGTACAAGGAAGGGCAGTCATTTATGGAATATGCCTCTGAGCGTTATGGCCACGGAAAAATTAATGAGGTGCTTGAAAACCTCTGGGTTGCCGAAACTTTTGAAGATGTGCTTGCTTACACATTTGGTGAGCCTTTTGAAAAAATCAACCGCGACTGGGAAAATTACCTGAGAAAGAAATATTACCCTGTTGTTTCCGGCTTTGAAATGCCTTCTTTTTTTGCTGAGAAGATCACACCGGGAGGGTACGCTTTTAACCCTTCATTGCATAAAACAACAGGAGGAGGGCAGATAATGTATTTCACTGCCAATCTTGACGGTTATTCATCGGTTTACAGAATGAAACCTGAATCTGATGTCAAACCCGAACTTTTTATCAGAGGTGAAAAGAATGAGGATTATGAATCACTCAGACTATTCGAGCCTTCAATCTCGGTATCTGCTGACGGAATGCTCGCTCTGGTGAGCAAATCAGGGGGCAGGGATGTAATCAATTTCTTCAGGCTTCCTTCTTCGGAGAGAATCTCCGTTTTCTCTGACAGTTCTCTTGTTACAATATCGGACCTGAGCTTTTCACGGGAGAATATACTGCTATTCAGAGCCATTGACAGAAAAGGTTTCTCTGATATTTATCTGCTCAATATCACTGACCAGAATCTGAGAAGGCTAACGAATGATTTTTATGAAGACAGATATCCGGTTACGGGTGCTTCATCATCAATAGTTATTTTCAGTTCTGACAGAGCCGATCAGAAAACAATGAATCTCCACACACTGAGCTTGCTCTCGGGTGAGATCACGCAAATTACCTGGTCTGACCATAATATCAGATACCCGCTGCCGGATACTGCCTCTGGCAGACTTTATTTCACGGCGGATGCTGACGGAGTTTATAACCTTTACTCTGTACCCGTGAATAACTTCAATGAAGTTACTAAGCACACTAATTTTCTTACGGGGCTAAGCACGCCGGTTCCGGGAACAGACGGCAGGATTTATGCCACTGTTTTTGAAAAATTTATGTTTGGCATATATGCAATTGAAAATCCTGACACCGTTCTTCAAACTGCCGCTTTTTCACTGACCGGGAACAAAGGCAGAACTCCTCAATCAGCAAACAACTATACCAGAATTCCGGCAGAAATGGTGAAAAGTAAACTGCCTTATGAAGAAGATTACACTCTTGACTACGCACAGAGCCAGGTAACAACAGATCCCGTTTTTGGTACCAGAGGGGGTGCTGTACTTTCAGTAAGCGATCTCCTGGGTGATGATAAGTTTTATTTTGTACTCTATAACACTGCTGAGGTTCAGAGTGATTTTCTGGATAATTTCAATGTCGAACTCTTCAGGCTCAGACAGGGTGAGCGCCTGAATTACGGCTATGGAATTTTCAACTACAGAGGCAGAAGGTATGACCTCAGGGAGAGTGATGAGTTTTATTACGAGAAAAGCTTCGGTGGTTTTGCCGTTATGCAGTATCCGCTTTCCACTTTTGCGCGTCTTGAGGCATCAGCGTCATTTTCAAATCTGAATCGTGAGATTATCACCAACGTGATCGAAAAAAGCGCTCTGCTGCTGAGCGGCTCGGTATCGTATGTTTTTGATAATTCATTATGGGGAGCAACCGGTCCGCTTGATGGCGCAAGACTCAGAGCGGCAATAGGGTATACCTCTGATATAAGATATGATAATATAAGATACCTTTCACTCATAGTTGACGGCAGGTATTATCTCAGAACCTCATTTTCAACTGCGCTTGCTCTGAGGACATCATTGTATTACAATGATGGCACTGATGCAAGAAGGTACCTCGCCGGAGGCAGCTGGGATCTGAGAGGCTGGACAAGGTTCGGGTTGAGAGGTGAAAAAGTGTGGGTGAGTTCTGCCGAGTTCAGATTCCCTCTGCTTGACCGTATTGTCCTGAACTTCCCTTTTCTTGGCATTACGTTCCCGGGTCTGCGTGGAGCAGTATTCTTTGATGCAGGTTCAGTGTGGGATAAGACTTATGAAGAAACCATCGGAAGCATCGGAGCAGGAATCAGATTCAATTTCTTTAACATACTTGTTTTCAGGTATGATGTTGGTAAAAAAATAGAAAATAACTTTAAGAAGTTTCAGGAGGGTCTTTTTTATCAGTTTTTCTTCGGCTGGGATTTCTGATGAAAGCGGAGCATAGATTTATCAGAAAACTGTGGTTGTTTTATTTTTCGGTATCTCTCATTTTTACCTTTGCAGGATGTTCATCCACAAGTATGAGAATAGAGTCTGATGAGCTCAAGGAAAAAGAACCCGGCCATTTGACAGGTCCTGACAGCCTTGAACTCCTATATGACCTTGAAATTTACGGCGGTATGAGTACCGATCCATTCACCGTTAGGGGGGACATACTATTCATCTCCGATCTCAGCGGAAGGGTTTATGCATACAATCTTGCAGATGGCAAAGGGCGGGGGGTAATTACAATAAAAAATTCGTCGGTGATTTCAGCACCTCTTATCAGAGGCAATGAAGTAATCACGGCAGCAGTACTGAAGAACAGGGAAGTCACCGAAATACTTACCTATGATTTTACCCGCAATAAAGAAATTTCTTCCTATGAAATTGAAGATACCGGTATTCGGCTTATGAATATCGGAGGAGTGCCGCATATCCTTTGCAGATCGGGCTATTTTTATCAAATAGGTGACACTTCAAAATTCAGGCTGGGCAGAGATATAACAGCATCTTATGTGGATGAACAAATCATTATTACATCAGGTGAGAGGGGTAGTATTTATGTAATGAACCCCGGGAAACCTGAAGATAAAAGGCATTTCAGTATTGCAGATGATATAATTTCTGGAATAACTTATTCAGAAGGAATGATATACACTGTATCGGACGATCTGATTCTCAGAAAAACTGATCCCCTTTCCGGAGAAACGGTAACCAAAAGAAAACTTGAAACCAGGACTGTATCTGCTCCGGTGATCAGCAGCGATGGCAGAATTATTATTGCTGATCTTTCGGGGAGAATATCCGTTTTTTCAGATACAGAAGGATTTCCTCCGGTAATAACCAGAGAAACAGGTGGAATGATAAGTTCAGCGCCACTGATTACCGGAAACAGAATTCTTGTAATGAATCAGGATAAAAAAATAGAAATTTTAACTGCAGATAACCTTGAAGAAATTAATATTTTGAAGTCAGATGAAAGATTTAAAACCAATGGAATACTCCATAAAGGAATGCTGATTACCGGTACCGGGAAAGCTTTGGTGAAAGTATATAAGCTGCTGCCTTAGTATTTTAATGTGATCAGGCTCTCTGTTTTCAGGTTAGTTCAGGATTTTTCAGATATTTAATTATTAAGTTTTTATTTTTCAGATAAATTATTTCATTTCAGGCTTTAATGCCTTGCATTAAATAAAACAGATGTCATTCAACACTTCTGCATCCGTTGTTGATTTTCCTCTATTAAAGAAAAAATCCGTTGAAGGCTTAAAAACCACACTCGCAGGAATAATTGTATCTTTTTTTCTTGTACTGATAAAAGGTGCAGTCGGCGTACCCGGAAATTCTTATGCCCTAATTGCTGATGCAATAGAGTCACTCCCGGATATCTTTACATCAGTAATTGTACCGGCGGGGATTAAGTTTGCCTCAAAGCCAAGAGATAAGACCCATCCTTACGGGCACGGAAAAGCCGGACCGCTTGCGGGGATGTTTGTAGGTCTTATGCTCGCGGGAGCAGGTATTCTGATCGTGATCCAGAGTATAAGGGAGATTCTTACGCCTCATTATGCTCCCGCTCCCTTCACACTTTTTGTTCTTGTGGTGGTTGTGGCAGTAAAAGAATTACTTTTCAGAAAAATAATAGTTGTGGGGAAATATCTTGAAAGCACGGCGGTAACAAACGATGCATGGCATCACAGAAGCGATGCAATCACATCTGCTGCAGCTTTTATCGGTATTTCGATTGCCCTTATCGGCGGTGAGGGGTATGAAGAAGCAGATGATTATGCTGCCCTGTTTGCTTCGGCAATAATACTTTACAATGCTGTATCTCTTTTTATGCCCGCCTTCAGAGAAGTACTTGATACCGCTCCGCCTGATTCCGTTCATGAAGAGGTAAGACAGCTCGCAAAAAAAAGTTAAAGCTGTTATAGATATAGAAAAATGCTTTGTACGCAAAATGGGTTTTGAATATTTTGTTGATTTGCATGCAATTGTTGACGGTGGAATATCAGTGCGTGCCGGACATGATATAGCTCATGCCATCAAAGATAAAATAAGAGAGGGGAAGCCCTCTATAAGTGATGTTCTGGTGCATATTGAGCCATTTGAACCCGTTATTTGTGAGAAAAAGGAACTAAGGGAACCTCTTCCGCTAAAAATGGTTAAATATTAAAAGCGACAGATTGTGATGGAACGATATAAAACGAAAATTCCTGAACCTGATTTCATTCCCTGGCTCCATCATCGCGACTGGAAAGAGAAAGGTGATGCGAATGAAAAGACTTATGGGCAGATTTCTATCCGGGATTCAGTATCAATTGAAGACCTTCTCTGCGATGAAGATTCTTACAGCAGCATTGTTTTTTCTGTAATAATGACACATGATAATGAACTTCGTGATTATTTTCTTCACATGTTGACCGGATCTGCAGTACTTACTTATAACCAGAAACTGCTGATTATTGACGCAGTCAATAGTAAGCTGCCATCTGAGAGGGATGAAATGATGACAAGCCTTCCGGATATACTTGTACGAGAAAAAACCGAGGTTTACCGGCATTATGAAGTTTATTTTGAGGTGATAAATGATCCTGATAATAAAGGCTTTGATATAATGGCGATAACAGATTTTCTCCTTGAGCAGGCAGATCACGAAGAAGACGGAAATGATTAAAACTAACGATAGAGTAAACAGGTGCCGGCGGGTAATATGAAGTTTTTTATCAGACTGATGAAGCTGCTTGCTGTTCCTCTGATCATGTTGATCAGAATGTATCAAATATTTATTTCACCGTTGTTTCCACCCTCATGCCGTTATACTCCTACATGTTCACATTATTCTATTGAAGCAATGAAAAAGTATGGAATCCTTAAGGGGGGCTGGCTTGGAATTAAGCGCATATCACGCTGCCACCCTTGGGGAGGCAGCGGATATGATCCTGTTCCATAAAATTTATAAGTTTTCTCTTTAGGGAGACTAATTCCTGATCAGGCCCAGGGATTGGATTTCCGGGCATCAGCTGAATTCCCGTCGGCAGAGGATGCAGGAATTTCCGAAGCATAAAATACTGAACTGCCATTATTTAGGTTATGTGATTCGTAAGCGAAATTCTTTTCATCAGCGCCGGATTTCCTGTTTTCACTTTTACCTGATTTAGCATCATTAAGCATTTTTGAAACCAGATTTTCATAGTTTTCTGATATGTATGTACCGTTGTTGCTGATATTTATCTTGCCGGCAATGTTAACTTTGCCGTAACTCAGGAAATCTTCAGCAGTGATATCACCAAGAATCTGACCGCCTTCATTTACAGTCAGCTTTTTCTCACAAGTGATATTACCGTTTAAGATTCCGTCTATGGTGGCGGATTTGCAGTAAACATTTCCGATTATTGCAGCAGATTTGCCAATAATAAGATCACCTTTAACAACAACATCCCCTTTTATATTACCTAAAAGGACGAGATTGTGAGGTACTGCAAAACAACCGATAATCTGAACTTCATCGTTAATGTAGGTTATTTCAGACTCGCTTTGTCCTGGTTTCCTGACTTTCTCTTTATCCTTAACAAACATCATCTTTTTTGATCCTCAGACAAATTAATACCGGGAGCTTTTTACATTCCCCGTAATTTAAATTACATTTGCATGTAATGCGGTAAACCATAGGTGACAACTGTTTGTGCATTTCCTATGTCAATGCCAACGGCAGTTTCTTTATCATTAGTTAATTTCAGTGATCTCAGATAGTACCCTTTTGAGACAGAAAGGTGAGGTTCAGGAATAACTTCAACATCGAGAATTCCGTTGAATTCTTCCTGGAAAAATTTTACTATTTCCTGGAAGTTTGATCCTCCGCCGGCCAGATACAGCTTGCGTGTACGGTCAAAATCATCATCAGTCCATGTATTTCTTATTGCGGGTGAAATCACTTCATTGTAATATTTCTTAAGTGAATCCATCTTGATTTCGGAAAAATCAAGGTGCCTTCTGTTGACCATTATTGAGCCGCGCTGGAAATAAGTATCAAATTTATGTGAAGTGCGCAGGCCGAGATAGTATTTCTTGTTCAGCTCCTTCATGCAGTCTTCAACGGCATATTTAATTCCATTGGTTGAAATAACCGTTCTGTCAACGAGACCATAATTATTAGTAAGACATGCTTCAAATGTACCGTAACCGAGATTAACTACGAAACAGTTATCCGGACTGTTAAAGTGATTCCTGACGGCAAAACTGCATCCCAGGATTTCCGGAATCACATCAACTGATTCAATTTCAACTTCAACTTTTTTTGTAAAGTTTTTTTCAAAGGCAAATAAATCATAATAGATATCGTGTCTTCCTTTGAAAAAATCCACAGCAAGTCCGCGGTTGGCATTGTAGGTACTGTAAGGAAAACCGACTGTTATATTCAGCGGTTTATTAATCTGAGAGGATGCAAGTAAGACAGCAGCCTTTGAAAGTATTCTGTAATCACTCTCGAGCGGAGAACTATTGACAACTCTGTGAGGAGAAGTACCCTCAACAAGTGCTATATCCCCAACAAGATAGGCTTCATCATCATGATAAATTTTCATGCCCTTGATTAATTCATCAAAAACATTTTTTAATTCCTCGCCGTGTTTTTCAAGAACACTCGGAAATAAATATGACTTCATTAATCACCTTTGCAATTTTTATTAATTCAATCGTTCCGGGTAAAATATCTCTGCCCGGTTATATTTGCAGTTCAGATAGGAGTTCAGCGTTGAATGACGGTGAGGAGCCGCTTAAACCCTGTTGATCATTAATGATTAAAAACTTTAACAAAAAGTAATAGTTTGAAATTAAAAATAAATAAAAAAAATTACATATGAAAGGATATATTTTAAAAAGATTATAAAAATGGAGAAGGAGGATAAATTTTTATTAAATTTCCCCTGTGTATTTTATTAAATGGAAAGCCCTATTAAATGGACAGAAATGAACTTGCCGTACAAATCTTTAAATCAGCTCATCTGACGGGAGAATTTTTACTCCGTTCAGGTAAGATTTCTAATGAATACTTTGATAAATACCGTTTTGAAACCGATCCAAAGCTTCTTGATGCCATAGGGGATCACATGAAAGATCTTATACCTGAGGGAACCGAAATTCTTGCGGGGTTGGAAATGGGTGGTATTCCGCTGGCAACGGTACTCTCACTGAAAACCGGAATCCCTTCCGTTCTCGTCCGTAAAAAAGCAAAAGAATACGGAACAAGAAAGGTTGCCGAAGGAAATGATTTTTCAGGGAAAAAGGTATGCATAGTTGAGGATGTTGTTACCACGGGCGGTCAGATAATTCTCAGCACCGAAGATCTCCGCAGAGGGGGAGCAGTGACATCAGACGTGATTTGTGTGATTCTCAGAGAAGAAAGTGCTCATGAAAAACTTGGCACAGAGGGGCTTAAACTGAATCCGCTTTTTACAATGGAAGAACTGAAATCCGCAGTTAAATAATAAGGAAACCTGTAATGAATATAATCAGATATTTCAGAAGAACCGCTGCTGCTGTTTTTCTCATCAGCATTACCGTTCTTGCACAGAACGATTCTGCCTCTGTTACAATTGACAAGATTTTTTCGGGGTATTTTTCCTCAAGACCGTTCGGAAGGGTGGTGTGGGCCACCGAACCGGGGAAGTACTTCAGAACCGAGATGTCTAAAGAGGTTGCAGGTTACCCTGAAATTACAATTACCGACGCAATCAGCGGTGAAAAGACTGTATTCCTTTCTGCGGCACTTCTGAAGGAAAAAAACGGTGGTGAACCGCTTTATATAGAGGAGTATACACTCACAGGTGACAGGAATAAAGTACTTATTTTCACTAATTCGGAAAGGGTCTGGAGACAAAATACGAGAGGTGATTATTATCTCTATGATATTCAGAATGGAATACTTAAAAAATGCGGAGAGGGTCTGCCTTCATCATCAATGATGTTTGCAAAATTCTCACCTGATGAAAAGTTTATTGCCTATGTTTCAAAAAATAACATTTACATTGAAGAGCTGTTAACCGGGGAAAAGAAACAACTCACTGATGACGGCTCCGTTACTATAATAAACGGAACATTTGACTGGGTTTATGAAGAGGAATTCGGGCTCAGAGACGGATTCAGATGGAGTGATGACGGAAAAAAAATTGCTTTTTGGAAACTTGATGCATCGGGAGTCCGTGAATTTTTGATGATCAATAATACAGATTCAATCTACTCTTACACAATTCCTGTTCAGTACCCCAAAGCAGGTGGAACAAATTCTGCGTGCCGTCTGGGAGTGGTTGAAGTTGAATCGGGCAAAATAACAATGATGCCTGACCAGGGTGACCCCAGAAATAATTACATTGCGAGAATGGAGTGGAAGCCCGGATCAAAAGAGGTCGTATTTCAGTATCTCAACAGACTTCAGAATCATCTGAAGATTATCTCGTGGAACTATCAGAGCGGTAAATCTGATGTCATAAAAGAAGAAAAGGAAAACACCTGGATCGATGTGAATGACGTTTTCACCTGGCTTGATGACGATTCATTCCTCTGGATGAGTGAGGAAGACGGCTGGAGGAGATTGTACAAAGTATCATCATCAAAGAAAAACGTCACTCCGTTATTCAGCGAGCCTTTTGATGTAATTGATTTTAATTCTGTTGATATAAAGGGTGGGTACGCATATTTTTATGCCTCTCCGGAAAATGCAACTCAGAAATATCTGTACAGATGCAGCCTTAAAGGAAGAAAACCTGCCGAAAGACTTACATCACGCGAGATAAAAGGAATGGCAAGTTATAACATCAGTCCGGATTTCAGGCTTGCGATAGAGACATATTCAAGACAGGGTTATCCTGCAGTGACAAATCTTATTGACATGCAAGAAAACAGGAAATTAAAGGAGCTGAATAACAGTGAGGCTGCCGTTAAAAAACTTGAGCAGGTACCTAATCATGCTCCCGAAATGTTTACAGTGCGTACCAAATCCGGCGTTGATGTTGACGGATGGGTGATTTACCCGCCGGATTTTAATCCTGCCAAAAAGTATCCCGTGCTTTTTTACATATACGGCGAACCGGGAGCACAGACAGTAACTGATAACTACCAGGGCTTTTACTATCTGTTTCATCTCGCTCTTGCGAATAAGGGAATGATAGTTATGAGCCTTGACGGAAGAGGAACTCCGGCTCCAAAAGGAAAAAAATGGAGAAAATCAATTTATCAGAAAATTGGTGTCATTTCTTCTCAGGACCAGAGTGAGGCTCTCGAACAGTTATTAAAAGAAAGACCTTATATGGATCCTGAAAAGATTGGAATCTGGGGCTGGAGCGGGGGAGGTTCAATGACACTAAACATGCTTTTCAGATATCCCGGTCAGTACAAAATTGGCTGCTCTGTTGCACCGGTTAGTGACCTCAGGCTATATGATACAATTTATGAGGAAAGGTACATGGGACTTCCGCAGGAAAGTCCCGAGGCATATAAAGTTTGTTCACCGGTAAATTTTGCTGAGGGATTAAAAGGAAAGCTCCTTCTGATACATGGTACCGGAGATGACAATGTTCATTACCAGAATACTGAAGTGCTGATAAACGAACTGGTCAAACATGACAAGTACTTCAGTATGCTTACATATCCCAACCGTTCACACGGAATTTTTGAAGGCAAAAACACCACGAGACACATTTTCAACAGTATTTATTCTTTTCTTGTCAGTGAAATGTTAAATAATGAATAAAGATTCGTAAATCGGTTGATTATAACATTAAAAATTTCGTTATTTTGACGTTACATAAAAAAAATTAAAATTCCCTGCTATCTGAGCGAGAGAAAGCAGGGAAATTTACTGTTAAATGAATTTGAAAATCGCAGAAAAATTAACTAATATTATGTGCGGTTTTTTTAAAGTAAGTAAGTTTATTATTATGCTGCAGTTATTTCTACATGCATTCTTCAATTCGTATTTTCACACCTCCGAAACAATAAAGCAATACACAGGAGATATTTATGAGGTATAGTTATACAAAATTTTTCCTATTGTTTGTTTTATTAGCTTCATATTCCTTTGCACAGACCGGTAAAATAGCCGGAATGGTAATAGATGCAAAGACGGGAGAACCACTGCCGGGAACAAATATCCTCATTGAGGGTACATCTCTTGGAGCAGCAGCTGATCTTGAGGGATATTACGTTATCCTCAACGTTCCGCCGGGCACATACTCCGTTAAGGCATCATTTATCGGCTATGCTCCTAAAGTTATAAAGGAAGTAAGAGTTAATATAAACCAGACAACGGAACTGGAATTCACACTTCAGGACGAAACTTTTACGACTCAGGAAGTAGTGGTTGTTGCTGAACAGCCTATTGTGCAGAAAGACGTTTCTGCCAGTACAGTTAACCTGAATATCGAAGCTGTTCAGAACCTGCCCGTGGTAAGCGTTACCGCGGTTGTAGGTTTGCAGGCCGGCGTTCAGGATCTCTCGGTAAGAGGCGGCGGAAGCGACCAGACTGCATTTATGATTAATGGTATCACCTTTAGGGATGAAAGAGACAACACACCTTACACGGGTATCTCGTTTACATCGGTTGAAGAAATCCAGATTCAGACAGGCGGTTTCAACGCCGAGTACGGAAATATACGTTCAGGTCTTATCAACGTGGTTACCTCTGAAGGTAAAAGAGATAAGTACACCATTTCATTTCTGGGAAGACTTAGACCAGCAGCCCCAAAAAATTTCGGAGACAGTCCTAACGATTTTAATTCATACTGGATAAGACCTTATGTGGATCCCGCAGTTGCCTGGACAGGAACAAAGAGCGGCGCATGGGATGCATTCACTCAGGCGCAATATCAGGAATTTGTAGGGTGGAACAAGATTTCAGAGCAGTCTCTTTCAGACGCAGATCCAACAAATGACCTCACCCCCGAAGCCGCACAGCAGCTATTCTTATGGCAGCACAGACGTGAAACCGGAATTAAACTCTCGGATTATGACATGGATATGAGCATCAGCGGACCTGTGCCGGGAATCAGCAAACAGCTTGGTGACCTCAGATTCCTTGCATCATACAGACAGGTGAGAGATGTGTATCTTTTCCCCCTCTCAGATGATGCTTACAGAGAGTGGAGCGGTCACGTAAAACTCACAAGCGATATTGCAACAGGAATGAAATTTACGGTTGAAGGTCTTATGGGTAAACAGACCGGTACAAACTCAAGCCGTGCAGGCGGGCCCGGTCTTTTCAGATCAGCTTCAGGAATTGCATCAAACGTTGACATAAGATCAGGTGCAAACTTTACAGATGCGAGATTATTTTCAACAGATTACTGGGCACCCAGCTCAATTGACAGAAGAATGTTCGGCGCAAAGTTCACACACGTTCTTTCACCGGCAACATTCTATGAAATTCAGCTGAACATGGTTGGTTCTGAATACAGCACCAATCCGGGCGCGGCAAGAAACACTTCAAAAATTTATAAATTCGGAAACAACTTCTTTGATGAATCGCCTTACGGTTACTATTCAGGATTCTCAAGCGGTGTCGGCTCAGCCATGAACATGGGTCTCGGTTTCTCAAACTCAAGGGACAGTTCAAAAGTTGCCACATATTCAGGAAGATTTGACTACACAAGCCAGCTTAATAAATACCTCGGTATCAAAGCAGGCTTTGAAGTCATCTATACAGACAATAACGTTAATTACGCACTTGTTGAACCTTCACTCCCAACCAGCAACACTTGGTCAGTATGGCATACATTCCCGATGAGGGGAGCCCTCTACGGACAGGCAAAGCTTGAGTTTGAAGGTATGATAGCCAACCTGGGTTTAAGAGTTGATTATTCTGATGCAAACAGTGAATGGTATGTTTATGATCCTTACAACAAGGCATTTTCAGGAGCGAACTCACTTAAAATCGACCAGCTGCTTGCTAAAGAGGCCACTGAAAAACTCATTGATCTCAGCCCGAGACTCGGCGTTGCATTCCCGATCACAGTTAACAGTAAACTTTACTTCAACTATGGTCATTTCAGATCAATGCCAACACCTGAACAGTTATTCCTTTTAAGAAGAAGTCAGGTTAACAATCAGATCGTGCGCATAGCAGATCCCAATAATCCACTCCCCAAAACAGTTGCATACGAGCTTGGATACGAACATAACCTCGCGGATATGTACCTTGTAAGGATTGCAGGATATTACAAAGACATTACAAACGAAACAAGACTGGTACAGTACACAAACCGTGACAATTCAGTTGACTATCTCAGACCGGAACCTAATCTCTACAGAGATATCAGAGGGTTTGAAATCACTTTTACAAAGAGCAGAGGCGACTGGGTAACCGGTTTTATCAATTACACCTATATGGTTACTTCTTTCGGATATTTCGGGCTTCCGAGATATTATGAGAACCCTGCTCTCCAGAGAGAACAGGAAAGAAACACTGCATTATTTGAGCAGACCAAACCCGTTCCTCAGCCGTATGCAAGAGCAAACGTTGACTTCTTCACTCCTAAGGGATTTGGTCCTAAAGTGGGCAATTATGCTTTACTGGAAGATATCAGACTTAACGTTCTGGCCACATGGAGTGCAGGTGATTACTTTTCATGGACAGGTCCCGGAGGAACAGCACCAGGATATCAGAATAATATCCAGTGGTCTGATTTCTTCAACGTAGACATAAGATTATCAAAATCATTCAAAGTGGGCCCGGCAAATTTTGAATTCTTTATGGACGTCTATAACGTCTTTAATATCAAATATCTGGATTACAGAGCCGGCTTTGTTGATTCAAGAGACTACGATGCATATATGAAATCGCTTCATTTACCTTCAGAATTTAATAAATTCGGTTACGGAAATATCACCGGCGACGATAAACCCGGAGATATCAGAACCGGTCCTTATATTCCCTGGGATGAAAATGCGAGCGAAGAGCAGAAAGCCGAGTGGAGAAGAAACAAATCATATATTGATATGCCAAACTTAGGTTATACTGCATTTTTAAGCCCAAGAGATATTTACTGGGGTTTAAGATTCTCGTTTGAATTACAGTAATCCACAGAAAATTAGATGAGGAAATAATGAAAGCCGTTTTTCAAAAAAATAAATTTGCAGAATTGTTTTTAATTCTTGCCGGGGTCTTGTTATTCTCGACGGCTTCCCATGCTCAGTATAAGAACATGTGGATGTCTGTCGGCGCCCTTCACAACTGGTACTCATAGATCGGTTGTGAGCTTGAAGAACAAGGTTTCGTTCAAACCCAGCAGGATGGTCTTGCATACCCTGCCATCTATCCTTATCAGGATATGCAGGCTGCAAAAGGCCACTGGATAGGTGCTAAAAACTTTACTGATGAGACGGGAACCTTTTATCCCGTAAAAGTAGTGACAATGGGTCCGCGTAATCCTCAGTTCTGGGCTGCGTATCCTGTCAAATTTGAAATGACAGGAAAATTTGACCCGCCGGTAACTTCAGTTGATGGTAATCCTTCATATCAGAAGGATGTTGCTCTTGATAAAGTTGACCCCACAATGAAGTGGGATCGTCAGATCGTGAACACGGTTAACACCCAGCTCGGTATCACTTTCACAAGAAAGATTTACCAGTTCAGTAATCCAGCTTATGATAACTTTATTGTTCACGAATACACCTATAAAAACACCGGCAACACAGATGCCGATGACGATATAGAATTACCGAACAACACATTAACAGACGTTTATTTTTACTTCACCAACAGGCTTGCAATTAACAAACAGACACGTTATGTTATTGCAAACTCAACCGGCTGGGGTAAAAATACAATGAGTGACGCCCGCGGTGACGGAATCATCAATGATCCCGATAACCCGAATGGTTTAAGAGCTCAGTTCTCCTGGCATGGTTATTCACCTGAAAAAACCGTTGCTTATGACAATATCGGCGGCCCGATTTTCGAAAGAAATTCAACCGCTGCAAGATATCTTTCCCCGAATGACACCATAGGAAGACTTGGTGCATGGCAGTTTGTCGGTATGGTTACTCTGCACGCAGATAAATCAGCCACAGATAAATCAGATGATCCTGCACAGCCTTCAACCACAGATACTCAGGATTCAGATTCTCCTCCGTACCTGGCTGGAAATAACGCTTTCAACGTTACAAGAATGCAGGCTGAATTTGATTTCATCACTAAAGGACACGGACAAAGACACGCTTACAGAGTTCAGTCAAACGGTAAGTTTGAAGAGCAGACCGGTGACCCGGCACTTGGCGGAACAGGCGGACACTCATTCAACAACGGTTACGGACCATACACTCTGGCTCCCGGTGACAGCATCAGAATTGTCTGGGCTGAAGCCGCTGCAGGTATCGGTTATGAAAGAGGTGTTGTTGTAGGACGTCAGTTCAAAGCCGGACAGATTACAGCAATACAGAAGAACCTAGAATTCCTTAAAGGCAAAGATTCTCTTATGGCTACCTTTAACAAGATCAAGGCAGGATTTGATGCTAACTGGGCTCCCGTACTTGAACCACCGAGACCGCCGGCAACATTTGATGTCAAATCAGGCGGTGACCGTGTAACTTTAAGCTGGACTAAATATGCCGATGATCCTAATCCTCCGACACATTTTCAGGTTTACAGAGCCCTCGGTAATGTAGACAGCACTTACTATCAGATAGCTGAAGTAACTGCAGATGTTACAAGATATGATGATTTCTCCCTCTCAAGAGGATTTGACTATTACTATTACGTAGTTGCTGTTGATAAAAACAGAAACACATCCTCAAGCAGATACTGGACCCAGACATACGATCCTGCAAATCTTAAGAGACAGGCAGGAACGAGCCTCAGCCAGATCAGAGTTGTTCCCAACCCGTACAACTCTGCCGCATCACCTGATAAAGTCAGATTCCCGGGCGGCAGTGCAGGTGACAGAATTGCATTCTACGATATCCCCGGAGAGTGCACAATCAAGATCTACACCGAGATGGGTGAATTGATAAAGACAATTGAGCATACCGACGGAAGCGGGGACGAATTCCGGAATCAGGTTACATCCTCGGGGCAGATAGTTGTCAGTGGTATCTATATAGCAGTTATTGAAGATACCAAAACCGGTGAAAAGCATATTGTTAAATTCGTAATCATTCGCTAATCAAGAGAGATGGGAATTAAAATGAAAAGAGTAATATATAAACTGTTTTTTGCCATCTTGCTGGTGATGCTTGCAACACCCGTTACGAATGCACAAAGAGAAAAATTAGCTCAGACCGGTTTCAAATTTCTGTCTGTGCCAACTGATGCAAGGGCTGCCGCTATGGGTGAATCATTCACCTCACTGACCGGCAATTCGGGTGCATTATTTTATAACCCGGCAACAATGGCATTTTCCACAAGCATGTGGGATGTTTCATTCGGTGTAAATAAATGGATTGCCGATATTAATTATTTGTACGGATCTGCGGCGTTTGAACCGTTTGGCAGTGTTTTCGGCAAATTCGGAATCACTGTAGTGAACGTTGATTACGGCGAACTTCAGGGAACGATAGTTGACGGCTCAAGCCCGAGCGGTTATCGTGACGTTGATATGTTCAAGCCGACTGCTTTTTCATTCGGTATCGGATATGCAAATGCACTTTCAGACAAATTTTCACTCGGTGCAAACGTTAAATTAGTAAGACAGAATCTTGGTCAGAGCGTTGTTGATATAGACAGCTCAGGAAATCTGATTACTGAAGAGAATGCTCTGAATGCAATCGCATTCGATTTTGGAATTCTCTACAAAACAGGATTCAAGAGCCTGAACTTCGGTATGTCTGTAAGAAATTTTTCGACCGAGCTTAAATACAAGGAAGCAGGATTCCAGCTCCCGCTGCTCTTCAAAATCGGTTTATCCATGGATGTGCTTGATTTTGTTGAAATTAATAAAGAAGAACATACATTCCTCGTTTCGGTTGATGCATCTCACCCGAGAGATTATCCTGAGCAGGTATTTATAGGCGGAGAATACACTTTTATGAAAACTTTCTCTCTGAGAGGCGGATATTCATTCCCCAATGATGAAAGAAATGTGACAATGGGTGTTGGTCTTAATACCTCAAAATTCGGATTTAATCTTGCAGTGGATTATGCGTATATACCGTTCGGTATATTCAATAATGTTCATAACCTAAGCGTTAAATTCATTTATTAATCGGGAAAAGGAACAGGTATTAAAATGAGAGAACGTTTAAAAAATTATATGAAGCCGGTTCAGGCAGCAATTCTTGCAGTATTACTGCTGTTACCGCTTATTACATTTACCGGTTGTGAAGAGTCAGTAAAAAGCTTGTATGATCCCGGTGTAACCTTCAAACCAAAACCGACCATCACGTCAATCTCTCCCGCCGGGGGAGGTATAGCCGGTGTGACCGAGCTGACAATCACAGGTACAAATTTTTCGGCAAATCCTGCTGAAGTATTTGTATACTTCAATGGAAAACCGGGAACCGTATTATCATCAACAGCCACTGAGATAAAAGTCAGGGCTGCAGTGGTTGATCTGGCAAATGATACCGCCGGAGTATTTATTAGAATTTCAGGCGCAATTGAATTCAGTGACACCACAAAGTACAGATTACAGCAGGCTGTAATAACCCCTGTTGCACTTCAGGAATTTGAGGAGCCTTCGGCACTTGAATTCGATAAAGACGGCAACCTGTATATCTCGCTGCTTTCAAATCAGATAACAAATAATATTGTTAAAGTAACCCCCGCAGGAGTAAGAACAAAATATACTCCCGATGCAGGCGGCGGCTTAAGATACACCTCGCTGAAATTTGGTCCGGGCGGTAAAATGTACGGAATCAGAAACTTCCAGAGAGCCATATTTGAAATTCCTGCAGGCGGCGGATCATCAAGCACCTTCCTGGCTCTTACCCCTAATACAGTTAAACTTAAAGATATGGATATAGATGCCAACGCGCATCTGTGGCTTGGCGGTGATAATGCTGCACTCTACAGAGTAAAAATTTCAGATAAATCAGTGAAGACTTATCCGTTTGCTTTCAACGTAAAAGCACTCAAAGTTGCCGGAAATAAACTTTATGCCGCTGTTCAGCAGGATTCAAGTGCGTATGTTTATTCATTTGATATTGATGCAAACAATGATCTGATTAATCAGACACTTTTTGCTGATCTTACACAAACCTACGGATACAATATTAAAGTTAATGCCTTGGCAGTTGATGCTGATGGTGTTGTTTATGTTGGCACAGACAGAACTGACCCCATTGTTCAGGTATCACCGGTTGGTGCGGTCAGCGCCTTTTATCCCGGAGTACTGGCAAGTTACCCTGCTATCTACTTTGCGTGGGATAACGGAACCAATCTCTACTATACCCGTGAAGCCGGGGTGAGCGGTACAACTGTAATTCCACAGACAGTCCTGATGATCAGGGTTCTCAAACAGGGAGCACCTTCACCGGGCAGAAATATGTGATTATGATCCGGGTTAACCACCCGGAACCACAGTTAAAGTTGAAATAAAGAAAATATATTCTTATTTTAGTAACTTAATCATTCTATCAAACAGGAGATACATTATGAAAAGATTCTTTACGGCGCTTTTATTTGTGCTTTTTATCGGCTCCGTAGCATATTCACAGGGATGGACCAATCTTGGTGCGTTCCCTGACACATCATTCAAGTCAAAAAGAGACCTTCATGGTGTGGCAGTTGACCTTTACGGAAGAGTATGGGTTCAGCCGTTTTATAACGTTGACAGTATTGTTACTCCCAACGGTACAGTATTTGTAAAACCTCTTTATGTATTTAACGGCGACGGAACACAGGCACCTTTTTCACCAATCAAGATTGTTACAGTTGGCGGCGTTCCTGATACACTGAAAAATGCCGGCCGTGGATTGAGAAGCGATAAAGACGGCAACATCTATGCTTCATACTATGACGCTGTTTACAAAATTGATTACAAAACCGGCGCAGGTATTGCAAAAGTACAGCCGACGGTAGGTCAGTCATTAACGGCAGTTGCAGTTGATGATAACCTCAATATGTTTACAGCACATGTTGTTCCCGGCACAGGCAAACCCCTGAAAATTTATGATGCTCAGTTCAACGTTTTAGGTAATGCCCTTGATTCAACTGTCGGTTTCTCAAGAGCATTTGAAGTTAGCGCAGACGGGAATACAATTTACTGGGCAGGTTACACAAACCATTGCGTTCTGAAATACAACAGACCTGATGAATTCTCGCCTTTCACACTTCAGGATACAGTTGCAAAAGGTTTTGATTCAGAATCATTTGCCTGGAACAGAAAATACGGCAGATTATGGTTATCATCAGGTTCAACCAATGATAAACCGAACAGATACCCCGGTGTTACAACCTACTATGATGTAGCAACATGGTATGCATGGAATACTGCAACCGGTGATTTAACTGACAGTCTTAAATGGGCTTATGTTCCGGGTGCTGACTCCCTCGCTCAGAGACCCAGAGGTATTGAATTCACACCTTCAGGCGATACCGCTTATGTCTGCGTATTCGGCGGCTCAGGATTCCCGGCTCTTCAGAAAGCCATCAACCCGAATCCTTCATCAGTTAAAGAAGAACCCGGCGTTGCAACAGACTATGCTTTATCACAGAACTATCCTAACCCATTCAACCCCACAACCTCAATTAAGTTTGCTATTCCGGCTGCCGGATTCACAACCTTAAAGGTTTATGACATGTTAGGAAGCGAAGTTGCCACACTGGTAAGTGAAAACATGAACCCCGGCAACTATGAATTCAACTTTGATGCTGGCAAGCTGGCTTCAGGTACATACATTTATGAATTAAGATCAAATAATATCAGATTAGTCAATAAAATGGTATTAATGAAGTAATTTATTTAATCTTTAAAATTAAGAGCCGTTCCTTACTAAGGAGCGGCTTTTTGATTTTAAATCAGGCAGGATTCAACAGGGATAATGCTGAAGCTTTGCGGATGTTTTACCGCCTCTTAAGTCGCTTAAAAATGGGGAATTATTGTTTACATTTTGACAGGAGAAGATATAATCGTGAAGTGATCTGTTTCTTCATGTAATAAACGCAGGTAAAAAAACTTTGGAATTAATTCACCGGAAAACCGGGAGCAGGTCTGACCATTCATTACTTCCTCTTACCTGACCAGTTCATGATATCCGGGCGAATCACTTCTGTGCCTTTTAATGCAGAATCAGCATATCGGGTACCTTTTTCAATATGGTCGGGAGAATATTTTTGCACAAGAAACAGAAGGCCCCTCCTCTTTTCATCATCAGACAGTGAGGTGAATGCCTTGCACTCCAGAATGATACTTTCATAAAAAGTTGAAAATTTTTCCGTAATAACATCAGCTTTACTCGTAATACAAAAAGACACTTCGGAATAATTCTGAAGAGAGATAATTTTTTTACCTTCTGGGGCAGAATGAAGGAAAATTGAGTTCTCACCATACCAGGCATAACTGATCGGAATACCGTAAGGTCTGTTCTCCCCGGTTATCAGTGAGAGAACACCATATTCTCCCTCTTTTAATAATTTCAGGGCCTCAGGTTCGGGAAGAAGTCTGTCCTGCCTTCTGACACTGCTGTTATTATAGTTCACTTCACTTATACTGACTTTAATGAATTAAGATATATAATCTAATAATACTCAGGGATACCTTCAAGCAGAAGAATGAACATATAGTTTGAACGGGAAATAGTCCGGAGTTATGATACTCATCTTTTTCCATAGATTTTTTTTAATTAGATTTATACATTATATTAAATTATTTACGTTCAAATAAACATGGGCCTCTTCATGAGAAATATCTTTCAAATTACACTTATAATGCTGATCTGCACACTCTACATTTTCCCTCAGTCAGCAAACCCAAAACGTGAATTCAGAGGAGCCTGGATAGCAACCGTAACAAATCTTGACTGGCCTAAGACGAGAGGTACGTCACCAACTGTGGTTGCACAGCAGAAATTCGAGCTGACACAGTTGTTAGATAAGCTTGATGAAATCAATATAAATGCGGTTATTTTCCAGGTGCGTTCTGAGTGCGACGCAATGTATCCGTCATCAATAGAACCATGGTCATACTGGCTCACAGGTCAGCAGGGAGCAAACCCCGGCTGGGATCCTCTTCAGTTCGCAATTGAAGAAGCGCATAAGAGAGGAATGGAGCTGCATGTCTGGTTTAATCCGTACAGGGCAGAGAGATCAGTCGGAAATTACCCTCTTGCATCAAATCATGTAACAGTTCAGAATCCCAATTATGTACTCCAGATAGGAACTCTGAAATTTCTTAATCCCGGTATGCAGCTTGTAAGGAATTATATTCTTTCGGTAATCATGGATGTGGTAAGAAGGTACGATATTGATGCGCTTCACATGGATGACTATTTCTACCCTTATCCTCCAAATCAGATATCCAATCAGGATGCAAACACATTTGCCGCAGAACCCCGCGGATTCACTAACATCAACGACTGGAGAAGAGATAATATCAATATACTCCTGAAGGCTATTAATGACAGTGTTAAAACCGCCAAACCCTGGGTTAAATTTGGCATGAGTCCGTTCGGAATCTGGAAAAACGGTGTGCCCCCGGGAATCACCGGCCTTGATGCGTATTCAACCATCTACTGTGATGCAATTAACTGGCTTCAGAACCATGCGATTGATTATCTGACTCCCCAGCTCTACTGGCCGATCGGTGGTTCGCAGGATTATCTGAAGCTTTCAAGATGGTGGGCCGATTCCACCTTCAGAAACGGAAGACATTTTTATCCCGGGCAGGCTTCCTACAGAATCAGTTCATGGTCATCTCCGAGCGAGATTCATAACCAGATCAGGGAGAACAGATCAAACCCCAAAACAGGCGGGAGTATCTTTTTCAGGGCTGAAGATTTCAGTAATAATCCCAAAGGATTTGCAGACAGTCTGAAAAGTAATCTGTTCAATACCAAGGCACTGCTTCCGGTAATGAACTGGCTTGATGTTGTTGTTCCTAACGCTCCGCAGAATCTCAGATTTGAAAGACTTGCCGGTACAGGAATTACCTCTCTTCAGTGGGATAAACCCGCAATGGCCTCAGATGGTGACAGTGCATACCGTTATGTGATTTATAAATCCGGCCAGGCATCAATAACTCCGGCAATAATTGCGGATCCTGCAAATATCAATGATATTGTTGGTTCGAGGAATTCCAATCCTGAAATTAAGGGTGCTCAGGGCACATATTACTTTGGAATTACTGCTCTTGACCGGAACTACAATGAATCGGCAGTTTCGAATGTTATTCAGATGAATGCACCTGCAACTGCAGTGCCTGCGTTCCCCCTGAACGGAGCAAGCGATATAACAGCCCAGGTCACATTAAAATGGAATTATGCTCAGGGTGCCACTCAGTATCAGGTACAGCTTGGAACAAACAGTAATTTTGATACACTGCTTATAAACTCTGTTTATTTCGATACCATGGTTACCGTACAGGCAACTCTCAAAGGTCAGAAGACATATTACTGGAAAGTAAGGTCTGAAAACCCGGCAGGGAACGCCCCATACTCACAGGTGTTCAGTTTCACGACTGCATTCCCCGCAGCTCCCGTTCTTGCACTGCCTCTGGATAAATCTACAAATATCAGTACAGATACCTCGCTTGTCTGGAGAACAAACCCGATTGCATCATCTTATGATGTACAGCTTGCAACCACGAACAGCTTTGAACCAAGCACTCTGATTCTGAATCTCACAAACGTAACAGATACAACTGCACAGTTTACCGGTTTATTACAGAATAAGATCTATTACTGGAGAGTGAGAGCAACAAATCAGTTCGGCACCGGCGAATGGTCACCTTTCTGGGCATTTAAGACTAAAGTTCCTGTAAGTATTGAGGAAGAGGGTGGTAACCCTGTTGAATATAAC